>CAJWNY010000021.1 GCA_913043815.1 uncultured Gammaproteobacteria bacterium | reverse complement strand
CGATGCCCACGCGGTGAGTGCCTGCTGCCAACTCGCTCAGCAGTTCGCCATGATCGCCGCCGCTTTTGATAAGTGCAGTAGGCGCCATAACCGCGCTGCCAAGAAAAGGGCCAGGTGTAACGTTGTTACCCAAGCATTCTGCAACTATGGCGGCGTCCAGTGGGGTCATGCCAATACCGCCGTGTTCTTCTGGAATAAGTAGCGCAGCTACGCCCAGTTCGCTGAGTCCAGCCCAAATATCTGCGTCGCTGCCGCCCTCTGCGTATTTGCGCACCAGGTCTAATGAGGCGTTGTCGTTCAAAAAGCGCTTAACGTTATCCTGGAGGAGGATTTGTTCTTCTGATAATCCAAATTGCATTAAATCTCTCCTAGCGTAATTTTTCGATTTTTGGTTCACGAGGCATTTCTAAGCCGCGCTCACTGATGATATTTTTCTGAATTTGCGACGTGCCGCCGCCAATGATCAGGCCAAGAAAATACATGTACTCTCGTTGCCAACTGCCAGAATTGCGCAAGTGAGGGTTGTCTTCATAAGCCAGGCCAATTTCACCCATTACGTCAATGGCTAGACCTTCAAGCTCGTGACGTAGCTCGGTCCCTTCCAGTTTTGTGATCATGCGAGAAAGTCCCGCATCTTGACCGGGATTCAAACGCGCAGAGAGGACTCTGAGTTCGTTGAAGCGCATGGCCATGACTTGGCCTTGAACTTTCATTAAGCGATCACGATAAACCGGATTATCGATAAGGCGTTCACCGTCTGCGGTATCCGTTTTCATCAGTTCAATAAGTGCGTTTATGCGGGTTTGGGCAATATTTGCAGGGGCGAGAGTTTCGCGTTCGTGTCCCAAAATGGCGTTAGCGACCTGCCAGCCCTGGCCGCGCTCGCCAACAATTTGATGCTTAGGTACGCGCACGTCGGTATAAAAGGTTTCGTTGAAGTTAGCAGCGCCAGTCATATCTACTAGCGGGCGAATTTCAATGCCCGGTGTCTTCATGTCGAATAGTAAAAAGGAAATACCCTTATGCTTGGGTGCATCCGGTTCGGTCCTAACCAAACAAAATATCCAATCTGCAATGTGCGCAGTACTGGTCCAAATTTTTTGTCCATTCACTACCCATTCATCTCCCTCTAAAATCGCAGAGGTGGTGAGGCTAGCCAGGTCGCTGCCTGCGCCGGGTTCAGAATACCCTTGGCACCAAATCATCTCGCCGTGAATGGTAGGGCGAATGAATTGCTCTTTTTGCTCTTGGGTACCCATTTCTAGAAGTGTGGGCACAAGCATTGAAATGCCTTGACCACCTAACCCCGAGTTGACTCGGGCGCTGGAGAATTCTTCGGCAATGATTCTAGACTTAAGAATATCGGGCTCTGCGCCAAAGCCTCCAAATTCTTTAGGAATGGTGCGTGCCGTATAGCCGTTCTCGATCAATAGCTTTTGCCAATCCTTGGCGGTGTCGCCGCGCAGTTCGTTGCCTTTAGGTGCTTTTTGGCCGTTGTTGGCGAGGAAATTTTGTACCTCTGCGCGAAATTCGTCGTACTCTGAACCGAATGTGAGATCCATGAATCCTCCCCGAGATTTATGATTAGAATTTGGCGTTATCGCTGTGGCTTGCAACGCTCGAAATTTAACAAATAAGGCTACCTGCTCATAATAGCTGTTGCAACTGAGGAAAGTGTTGGCGGCCAGCTACACATCGGGGAGTTCATGGGATACGCTGGCGGCGCAGGCTTGGGCCAAGGCATTGCGGGCGCTAAATAACTAAGTGTTTAAAGAGCTAAAGGGAAGAAATCGATGTCGACAGAAAATGCATTAGCAATGTTGCATACCATGGCGCAAATGCAAGATGAGCATAATGCTTTAGTACATCCGCAATGGCGCAATCAAAGCCATCAATATTATCGAGCGGTATGGGTTGAGTGTGCAGAAATGCTCGACCACTTTGGGTGGAAGTGGTGGAAAAAACAAAGCCCAGATTTAGCTCAAGTAAAGTTAGAACTAGTGGATATTTGGCATTTTGGTCTCAGTGAAATGTTACGTGTCGGGCCAATTGATGAAGCCATTGCCGCCCAACTCAGCGCAGTTGAAGCCGCCAACACCAATGCATCCGAAGAAGTGCGTGCAGAGAATTTTCGTCTATCTATTGAGCAACTGGCAGCAACCTGCTTGGCTACTCGGTCTTTTGACTTATCGTCTTTCAAGTTGGCGATGGCTAGCTTGCCTATGGACTTGCCAGAGTTGTACGGCATGTACATTGGTAAAAATATTCTTAACCGGTTCCGCCAAAACAATGGCTACAAGAGCGGTGAGTACCGCAAACTTTGGCAGGGCCGCGAAGACAACGAACACTTGGTTGAATTGTTGGGTGAGTTGTCTGACGTAGTTGAAGGTCTGTCGGACAAGTTATACGCCGGTTTGGAAGCGCGCTACACAGTCTAATGACGGCGGCCAAAGTCCCCAATATAGAGATCGATACCCTATGGGTAGAGCGTTGGCAGCCTGAGTTGATTGGGACTTTGTTGTTTGTGCTGCGCATGCATAAAGGACTCCTGCAAGTGTTGCTGATTCACAAAAAAACGGGCCATGGTCAGGGTCGAGTTAATGGCCCTGGCGGCAAGTTAGACGCGGGAGAGAGTTTGACCGCTTGCGCTACGAGAGAAGTGTTAGAAGAAGTTGGATTGCAAGTCGGGCACCCGGTGTGTCGTGCTGAGCTGCGCTTTGTAGAGTTAGAAGGGTCCCAGTGGCTTGGTTATGTCTATACCGCAGATCAATTCAGCGGCCAGCTAACAGAGACCTCAGAAGCGAAACCCTTTTGGTGTGATATTGAAAAAATCCCTTTTGCTGACATGTGGCCAGATGACCAGCTTTGGCTGCCAACTGTATTGCAGCAGCATGTAAGCCAGTTTTTTAGTCAGACGATTAGCCAAGTGAAAGACCAAAAATTTGGCATGAACCTGCCGCCGTTAGTAGGGGACTTTTTGTTTGAAAACGAGCGTTTGTTAGAACACAGCATTTATTTTGACAAAAGTTTTTCTCTCTCGTTGGATACGGCACTAGATAATATGTAGCTGTTGTAGCGAAGGGTTTTTTTAGACGCGCGCGCCAGTGATTAATGCAAAACAACGGGCACGCTCTTCACTAAATTGTTGAGCAAATTTGAATTTAAGGAAGATGACTATGCGCATTGGCATATCTATTAGTTCTAGCTACCGCGTTGAAGACCCAAGTATAGGTGCCAGATATATGATCGAACGTGCGGCTGCGGCTCGGCAAGCCGATTTAGACAGCCTTTTCATTGGTGATCATCATGTTACACCTCAGGCGTACTATCAAAATTCGCCAATGCTGGGTCGCTTGCTTGCCGAATGGAATAATAAGCCGGCGGGCGCGCTGTATCTTTTGCCGCTGTGGCATCCTGTGTTGCTGGCTGAGCAGATTGCGACTCTTGCCGCTATTATGGAAGGTCGATTTATTTTGCAGTGCGCGCTGGGCGGGGAGCGCCCGCAAAGTGAGGGCATGGGTATCGATATGAAGTATAGAGTGCCCATGTTTGAAGACAGCCTAGATATTATGCAGAGACTTTGGGCTGGCGAAACCGTCACGCATGAACGTTTTTGGAATATTAAGAATGCCAAAATTGCACCACTGCCCGCGCAAAAGATAGAGGTCTGGGTGGGTTCATCTGCGCCAGCAGCACTGAACAGAACTGCGCAGTTGGCTGAAGGTTGGCTGGCCCAGCCCGGCTTGAGTTTGCAGAGCGCAACAGATCAACTTAACCAGTATCGTCAGGCCTGTGCCGAGCATAATCGTGAGCCTACGGCCGTAGCCGTAAGACGTGACATTTTTGTCGGCGGCACTTCTCAAGAGGCAGAAGACTTTAGAAGCAACGCTGTGGCAAAAGGCTATAGAGGGTTTGCGCCAAATTCGATGTTGGTGGGCAGCGTTAACCAAGTAGTTGATGAGTTGGCTGCCTTTGCGGAAGCCGGGTTCACCGATGTCATTATTCGCAATATGTCGTCCAATCAGTCAGAAGCATTGGCTAGCATTGAGCGTATGGCACAGGTAAAAGGCACACTAGAGAGCATTGTCTAGCCAAAGCTGGTCATCCTTATTTAATCAAAACTGCTCGAGAAAATCTATTTACATCCGCTTACAACGGCAGAGAGTTCAGCTGAATGGCTATGCGTTTCGCAGGGTATTTGCGCCTGTAAGCGACGTTGTTTTAGGGCGCTGGCTAGGGGGTTTTTTGCAATGGATTCGCCCGACCATACGCTGAATATTTTTCTATAGACAAGTAACTTAACCGTAAACGAAAGATAGGTATTATCTGTTTTGGGTTGGGATGACCTTGATGAAGGGCGTAGGTGATGACGCGAAAGATGTAGAAGACGATGAGCTAGATGACAACTCGATTGAAGAAAAATCGGATTGGAAAGCCTTCGAATGGGGTGATGGCGAACATGATCTGTTTTCATGCTCCAAGAAGACTAAAAAGAATTGTCAGGTGATAGAGGACATGCGTGAACGGCTCAGAATTGAGCGCAAATTAGATGAGCCGTTAGATTAGCCTTTGTCTCGGTCGAAATTTTTATTGGCTAGACTTGCCCTGAATGCTTAGCAATTTATTCATTTCAGGTGCTATGCAGCTATCGTGTTAGTTAGATTGACGTTGATTTTTGTGGATGTCATTACTGTTGAGTTACCTATTCGTCTAGAGTGTAGTTCCGCTCTTCTTTATCCAGACGGTGATTTTTTAGTCTGTCCAGAGGGTGCTAGTGAGTGGTGTGCTACAGAGACCAACAGTATTTTAGGGGAGGATGTAAAAAATGCACACAGCATCCTTTTGCAGAATGGCGATACGATTAGCGTAATTAAATATTTCAATGTGAAAGACTCATCCTCGGCGGTGAAGGTTGGTACAAAAGTGAAAAACATTTGTTTGGTAGATGACGACCACGACACTGATTGCAGAATGGACAATGTGGGTGCAATAAAGCTTAAGTCAGAGTTTGTGGAAAAGTCTGACGTTTAGTTCGCCTGATCGGTACGTCGTTCCTCAACCTCGCCCTAATCTTTTTAACAGTGAAAGATTTAAAACAACGAAGGCTCTGTCCTTCGCTTGTATTCCTCCCCCCTTAAAGACAAAATCTTGCTTAAGAGCGAGATTCCATTGCTGAGCCTAAGACAACTTTTGCGTCTGATTTTTTGTGATTCAGTCCCAATATTTAAATGTCGAATGCAATTGTGTGAATCCCAAAAACAATAAATCGGGGGAGTTCAGTGTCAAAATTAAATAAGGTACTTATCGCTAATCGTGGCGAAATAGCCATCCGAATTACCCGCGCTGCGCAAGAACTAGGGCTCATCGCAGTTGCTATTTATCCTGAAGATGACGCTCAGTCATTGCATGTTCGCTTAGCTGATGAAGCAATTAGCCTGCAGGGGCGCGGCGCGAAATCTTACTTGGATATTGCACAAATTGTGCAGTTGGCCAAAGACGCTGGTTGTGATGGCATCCATCCCGGTTACGGTTTCCTTAGCGAGAACGCAAATTTTGCCGCAGCAGTTGCGGGCGCTGGCATGACTTTTATTGGCCCAAGCGTTGCCGCCCTAGATGCCTTTGGTGATAAGGCCAAAGCACGAGCATTGGCGCAAACATGCGATGTGCCTGTCGTCGCCGGTTTGTCTGAGGCTATTACTTTGGAGCAAGCAAAGGCATTTTTTGCGACGCACGCTGACAGCGGCATTTTGCTTAAAGCCATTGCAGGTGGTGGTGGCAGAGGCATGCGCATTGTGCGCAGTGCTGATGAATTGGTAGATGCATTCACGCGCTGTCAGTCTGAGGCTTTAGCAGCCTTTGCCAACGGTGACTTGTATGCAGAGCAACTGGTTGCTAGCCCCCGGCACATTGAAGTGCAAATTATTGGAGATGGCTCTGGCGCGGTTAGCCATATCTGGGAGCGTGAATGTAGTCTGCAACGACGCCACCAAAAGCTGGTAGAAATTGCTCCTAGCCCCACGCTAGACCCTGCTATACGTGATGCCATGTGCCACGCGGCAGTTCGCTTGGGTCAAAAGATCAACTATGCGGGCTTGGGCACCATTGAGTTTCTGCTGGACACTACTGCCCATGAGTTTTTCTTTATTGAAGCCAATGCTCGCTTGCAGGTGGAGCATACGGTCACTGAAGAAGTAACTGGCATTGACCTTGTGCGAGCGCAGATTGAAGTAGCCGGCGGTGCTAGCCTAAATGATTTGGGTTTACGGCAGGTGGACGTGCCTAACCCTCGCGGTTACGCCATTCAGCTGCGGGTGAATATGGAAACGATGACCGCTGAAGGCGAAGTGATGCCTGCAGGTGGGCGCTTGACCAAATTTGAAGTGCCCACTGGGCCTGGTTTGCGCACGGACACCTATGGCTATGCGGGTTATACCACCAATCCCAATTACGATTCCTTGCTCGCCAAGGTGATTTGCTATAGCCCATCCAAAAATTATGCTGATGCCCTTAAGCGTGCTCAGCGTGGTTTAAAAGATTTTGTGGTCGAGGGCGTAAGCTGCAATATCGATTTTCTTGCGGCCCTTATTGCATCTACCGACTTTGCCAATAACGCGGTAAATACAAGATATATAGACGAACACATGGCCAGTTTGGTGGCTGCATCCACTCAATCTGTTGAGGAGGCGTCGTCCGCCTTAGCCGGTGCTCAGGTGAACTTCAATGATCCATTGGCGGTTTTAGAACACGGCAAATCTGGTCTTCCTGGTATGGGCGGTGGACCGCGTATTCTGGACCTGGTGAATGCAGATTTACCTGCGGGTACTGAAGCTATTATTGCGCCTATGCAGGGTACGGTTGTGAGCTTTGATATTGAACCGGGTGATGAGGTTTACGTTGGCAAGCTAGTGCTCATTATGGAAGCCATGAAGATGGAGCATGAAGTGCGCGCAAACATTAGTGGCGTTGTGCAAAGTCTTGGTGTGGCCGCTGGCGATACTATTTTTCAAGGGCATCCGTTGATTTATCTGCAATCCAAAGACGTGGCAGTGGCTGAAGAAGAGGCTAAGGCCGAGATTGATTTAGATTATATCCGCCCAGACCTGCAAGAGGTATTTGACCGCAAGGGTGCAGGGCTAGATGAGAATCGTCCCGAGGCTGTTGCCAAGCGCTACAAAACTGGACGGCGTACTGCCCGAGAAAATGTTGCAGACCTTTGCGACGAAGGCACATTCATTGAGTATGGCTCGGTGGTAATTGCCGGCCAGCGTCGTCGCCGCTCTATTGAAGACCTGATTAAAAATACCACCGGTGACGGTATGGTGGCGGGTTTAGGTCAAATCAATGGTCAATTGTTTGACGAAAAGCGCAGCCGCGCTTTGATTATGTCCTACGACTACATGGTGCTTGCTGGCACTCAGGGCATGAAAAACCACGACAAAAAAGATCGGCTTTTTGAAATAGCTGAAAAGTATCGTTTACCCACTGTGCTGTTTGCTGAGGGCGGTGGTGGCCGCCCAGGTGATACCGACGGGTCCGGCGTGGCTGGGCTAGATTGCTTGGCTTTTACTTATTTTGCGCGGCTCTCAGGCTTGGTACCGATTGTTGGCATCACCACTGGCCGTTGCTTTGCCGGTAATGCCGTATTGCTAGGTTGCTGCGACGTTATTATTGCCACCGAGGGTTCGAACATTGGGATTGGCGGACCGGCAATGATTGAAGGCGGTGGCTTGGGTGTATTTACGCCCGATGAAGTTGGGCCAGTGGATGTGCAGATAGAAAACGGCGTTGTGGATATTGCTGTGGCTGATGAAGCTGAAGCCGTCGCTGCTGCGAAAAAATATCTTTCCTACTTTCAAGGTCCGTTGGATCAGTGGGAATCTCCAGATCCGCGGGAGCTTCGGTTTATGGTGCCGGAAAATCGCCTGCGTTATTACGATATGCGCGAAGTTATCAAAGGAATTGCTGATATTGATTCGGTGCTGGAACTGCGTGAGCACTGGGGTTTTGGCATTATTACTTCCTTTATTCGTGTTGAAGGTCGTCCTATGGGGATTATTGCCAACAATCCTGCGCATTTGTCTGGCGCCATTGATGCGCCTGGAGCCGATAAGGGCACTCGATTTATGCAGCTTTGTGATGCCTTCGACATTCCCATTCTTTCCCTGTGTGACTGCCCAGGCATTATGGTGGGGCCAGAAATTGAAAAAACCGCGGTGGTACGACACGCAGCCCGTATGTTTGTCACCAGTGCCAACATTGATGTGCCATTGATGACGATTGTAACGCGCAAAGGTTATGGCCTAGGCGCTCAAGCAATGGCTGGTGGCAGCTTTAAGGCCACGTTATTCACAGTGACTTGGCCTACCGGTGAGTTCGGCGGCATGGGCCTGGAAGGAGCTGTGAAACTGGGCTATCGCAAGGAATTGCAGGCGATAGAGGACCCTGTTGAGCGGGCAGAGAAGTACGAGAGCATGGTGGCCGATATGTACAAGCGCGGAAAAGCGGTGAATATGGCTTCGCACTTTGAATTGGATGACGTCATTGATCCTGCTGAAACCCGTAACTGGATCAGCCGAGGTCTGCAATCTGTGCCGCCAATTGAAGGACGTAAAGGTAAAAAACGACCCAACGTTGATACGTGGTAGAAGCGCCGATCATGACCGAGCCGGACACGGAAACCTGCACAGAGCGTTATAGGGCGCGCTGGTTAGGCACCTAGTCAGACCCTTAGTTATGCAGTCAGTTATGAACTTCGGTCTAGCAAATTTGTGCTTACCCATCACAGGCGCGCACTGGATTTCAGTGCGCCAGATGTTAATATCCGAAGCGCTCGCTTGCTGACTTCTTCACAAAATGGGCATTTTAAGGAGCTTCCATGATCACATTTACGCTTAACGGTTCAGAGCAGTCTTTGGATATCGACTCAAATACGCCATTGCTTTGGGCATTAAGAGAAAACTTACAGTTAACCGGTACTAAGTTTGGTTGCGGTGTGGCTCAGTGCGGTGCATGTACCGTACATCTTAATGGCCAAGCCATTCGTTCTTGCGTTACCCCGTTAGCAGCAGCCCAAGGCTCAGCAGTGACGACGATTGAAGGCCTTGCGTCAACTGAAGGTGCAATGCACCCAGTGCAAGAGGCTTGGGTTGCGGAGCAGGTCCCCCAGTGTGGTTACTGTCAATCTGGGCAAATTATGTCAGCGGTTGCATTACTCGAACAAAATTCTAACCCCGATGACGCTGCAATAAACGCTGCTATGTCCGGTAATATCTGCCGCTGCGGTATGTACGGTCGTATTCGCAAGGCCATTAAGCGCGCAGCTGGTGAAAGCGTTGTCGGTGTTTTCGATCCAAAAGCAAACAATCCACAGGAGGCATAAAATGTCTAATTTAGGTAAGTGGAGCAGGCGCGGTTTTATCGCCGGCGGTGTCGTTGCCGGTGGTGGGTTGGTTATTGGTGTTGCGCTGCGTCAGGGCGACCGCCGTGGCGATGTCATTTCTTCGGTCACTACAGACGGCGATGAATTGCTCAATATTTGGGTGAAAATTAACGAGGCCGGCGAAATTACCGCTATTGTCCCGCATAGTGAAATGGGCCAAGGCGCACAAACTGCGTTGGCACAAATGCTGGCTGATGAGATGGACGCCAAATGGTCTGATGTGGGGTTCGAAGAAGCGCCTGCTTCCGACGACTATGCTAACTGGGCATTGGGTAAGGGCTTTATTTTAGGTGATGCTGCGGTCCCTGAAGCGTTAGTACCCACCGTTGACGGTGCTTTTTATCAAGTGGCTAAAGCCATGCGCCTACAAATCACCGGCGGTAGCGCCAGTGTGCGTACTACGGGTGTCCACGGCATGCGTGTCGCTGGTGCAGCCGCTCGAGAAATGTTGATCAAAGCTGCAGCTGGTAAATGGCAGGTTGCTGAAAGTGAACTGAGCACAAGCGAGAGTGTCATTACTCACGCGGGCTCTGGGCGTACAGCCACCTATGCTGAACTGGCATCAAGCGCGGCTTTGTTCAGTCCGTCGCCAACCCCAAAGCTGAAAGATATTTCTGAATTCAAAATTATGGGCAAGCACGTTGAGCGCCATGATATTCCTTCTAAGGTAGATGGTACCGCGGAGTTCGGTATCGACGCTCAAGTACCGGGCATGCAATATGCGGCCATCAAAGCTGCACCAGTTTTTGGTAGCGCAGTGGCGTCCTTAGATTCAAGTAAAGCCAAACAGCGCGTAGGTGTCACACAAGTGGTTAACCTAGGCGATGCTGTTGCGGTTGTTGCCAGTGGTTATTGGGTGGCTGAGCAAGCGCTGAAAGACGTGGATGTTAAGTGGACAAAAACGAGTAATGATGGCGTGAGTACTGAGTCAATGCGCGAGCAATTTCACAATGACATTACTAATGCTGCCGCCGATGGCACCAGTACTGCAGACACGGAACTTGGTGATTTTGCTTCTGCGTTTGCCGGTGCTGATCGTATTTTGGAAGCTACTTACGAGGTGCCATTTTTGGCCCACGCTTGTATGGAACCTATGAACGCCACAGCCAGTGTTAATGGCGATTTTTGCGAAGTCTGGGTTGGTGCACAAAACCCACTGGGGTTTCGTTATGAGGTGGCAACCGCATTAGACTTAGATCCTGAAAACGTTACCATTCACCAACACTTTATGGGTGGTGGCTTTGGCCGTCGTTCTAATGCAGATTCTGCTATTCAAGCCGCAATGATCGCTAGAGAAGTGGGTACGCCCGTTAAGTTGATCTGGTCTCGTGCGGAAGACATGCAGCACGACATTTATCGTCCTGGTGTGAGTTCAAAGTTCCGCGCAGCGGTAGCCGCTGATGGGCAAGTCTTGGCTTGGGACAATGTGTATCACGAAAAACATGAGCCCGCAGAAGCGCCTGTTATTCCTTATGCAATTACGGCTCAACATATCCACCATACTGAAAGCCCAACCCACTTACCCTTTGGGCCGTGGCGTAGTGTGGATCATTCCCAGCACGGTTTCTTTACCGAGGCGTTCTTTGACGAAGTTGCCGAGGCAGCTGGCGAAGACCCTTATCAGTTGCGTCGTAAGTTGCTAAAGGATAAGCCCAGACATTTAAAGGTACTTGACCTTGCCGCAGAGAAAGCGGGTTGGGGCGAGCCGATAGCGCAAGGTAAGGGGCGAGGCATTTCCTTGCAAGAATCTTTTGGCAGTTTGGTTGCTCAGGTGGTGGACGTCACGCTGACAGATGGCAATATTGGTGTTGATCGCGTGGTTTGCGCGATAGACGCAGGGTTTGCTGTTTCTCCTGACGGTGTAGCCGCGCAGATGGAATCGGGCATTATCTATGGCTTAAGTGCAGCCATGTACGGTGAGGTTAGCGTAGAGAATGGTGCTGTTCAACAAACCGCCTTCCACGACTATCCTGTGACCCGGATGCAAGACTCTCCAGCAATTGAGACCTATATCATTAATAGTGGCGAGGCTATTGGAGGCGCTGGGGAACCGGGTACCCCTGGCATAGCACCAGCGTTGACTAATGCTATTTACCAAGCGACAGGCACGCGTGTGCGCAAACTGCCGGTTTCTCAATACGATTTCAATTACCGTATCGAGGAAACAGCGGGGATCATTTAGCCTTTTTAAATTTTGCAGAGCAAAAAAATGCCCGGCATCGCCGGGCTTTTTTTATTTCTGTTCTTATTTTTGTAAGTACTTTTTTCCTAAGCATTACCCCCTCAGATAAACGCCGAACTAAGGTGACTCAATCTCAAATGTCACGCCAGCACTGGCGGGTAGGCGGCTGAGCAATGCATCGCCCATTGCGCTTGCAGGTGTCCAGAAGCCGCCCTCAACTGGTAGGTCATCTTGAGCCAGTGCCAGTGCGCTCTCAACAATCATCTTGGACGTAGAACCATACCCCGGGTCCTTGTCGCCTTTAACGTGGGCGGTCATATTCTTGCTTGGATCAGAGGGGTGTATGCCACGCAATTCAATGTGATAGTGACCGTTCTCAATGGCCTCTGGAGTTGGGCCTTCTCCTGGCTTAGGCAGAAATTTTTTCAGGAGAGGGCGAGTGATGGGCAGCGCCGCTAAGCCTGCAAATGCCATGGTACCGGCGCCTAAAGCGTTGGCGCCCAAGAAACCCTTAGCCCCTTTACTAATTACTGTGCCCTCGTCGTAGCGGAAATCTGTACCGTAAGCGCCGTTTAATAATTCGTTGCTGCGCCGCACTACACGGGTATTAACTGCAGCCATAACGAAGGGGCCCACCCATGAGTCAAAGTCTTCATCGAAGTAGGCGCTCATGCGGTCAGGTCCATCTAAGCCAGTCATCTTGTCATTCAGGCAGTAAGGTTTGGCCATGGTTTTCATGATAGAAGAGTCTTTTTGCGCGCTTTCCATCATAGCCATCATGCTGTCTATGGTGCCGCCACTGAATCCGCCGCTAAAGGCGCGTGGGCGATACTTAATATGCTTGGCTGGGACGCCATGTTTGGCTTGCATTTGTTGTTGTAAAAAATAAACCCCTAGATCTGACGGTATGCTGTCAAAACCGCAGGTATGAACTATTCTTGCGCCGCTAGCTACCGCTTCATCTTGGTGTTTGGTGATCATCTCTCGCATCCAATGGACCTCTCCAGTGAGGTCGCAGTAGTGGGTGCCGTGGCGCGCACAGGCAGCAACCAGTTCAGAGCCGTAGCGTGCGTAAGGACCTACCGTGGTCAATATCACGCGGCCTTGTTGTACTAAGTTATCTAAAGAGCTGGTGTCATGACTGTCAGCCTTAAGCACAGGAACATCCCGGCCGGCGAGTATAGATGTGAGCTTATCCGTGTTTCTCCCAGCGACTGCCCAGCTCACATTACTGTTAGCGTAGTTCTTGGACATGTAGTCCACTACCAGTTGCCCGGTGAATCCGCTCGCGCCCCAAATGATGATGTCGTAAGGACGTTCCATAGTTTTCTTCCAGTTTATTTAGGTATTAATATGCCGCCACCTAGCCGCATTCTTTGGCACTCAAGAGTGAAAAAAAGTGCAAGATTTTATACAAAAAAACCGCTTGAAGCGGGGTTTTCCTAGCAGTTTTCTGCAATTTCGGCTGTATTAGCGACTAGCGCGCGTCGCCAGCAGTTTGCTCATTTGCGGCTCGACGCTTTTCTATTTTGTACATTTCTTTAATGTCTAAGCCGCCGTCACCATTGGTGTCTACGGCTTGAAAGCCCTGCACCAACTGCTTCTTCATACGCCTTGGCAGTTCTTTCCAGCTTAATCTTCCATCTAAATTTTTGTCGATAAAACCAAAGTATTGGGTCAATTGCGCTAGGTCTTTGTCGTGTATTGGCGCTTCGGTTGTTTCATTCACTAACGTATAGCTGAACGCTCCGTAGAGCATTTCGTCCCAGCTCTGCAAGCCCCAGGTGACGTTTCGATCTGGATCAGGGTTGCTCTTGTTCGCAGTAGAGTTGTCGTACCAAGTGGTATGTACCAACTTAGATCCGGCCTCAATTTGCTTTGGCTCCACTAATTCATAAGTACGCTGCCAGTTAAAGTCATAGTTAGGCACTGAAAGAATAAGTTCTTTGCTGCCGTCTGGCTGGATTAGTTCAAATTTAGACGCAACGCCTCTGTAGTGGGAGTGAGGTACTAGGTCGTGCAGTAGCGCCGGCTTATCGAACTCGAAGTAAGACACTTCTGGATGCCGTGCGGTATTAGCAGGGATATTGATGATCGGATTAATTACCACGTCTTGCCGGTAGAAGTTTTCTGGCTTCTCGTCATGGAAATACAAACCTATTTTAGAGTTATCGATACTCTCAAGACCATTTGGTGTGTAGTGAATTTGGAAGGTGAATTCTCCTCCGGGCGCAATGTACACACCCGTTTTAGCAGGGAAAACATTGGACTCATTGCCTGGGGCGTAACCAATTAGGTAGTTGTCAAAAACTCCGCTGTCGCGTTTTTCTGCCGATGAGCCGGCATCAATGGAGCCAGCTAAAATATGGTGGACTACCTCTCTGTTGCCGGCAATTACCGTTGCAGACTTAACCCAAACCCCGGTATCCAGTGGGTTGGCTAATCTTGGGAATTTGTATTCAACCACGCCAGATGCTGGGATTTTGTACTCAGGCAGTTCCAGTATTAGGTCTGGTTTGCCCAGCGGCCAATCGATTTGGACGATAGAAAGTCCCTTTAATGGGTCTACGCCCTCGCCGCGTGGCGCTCCTGCTTCAATCCAATGTACTAATGTTTGGGTTTGCTCAATGCTCAAAGATTTGTCGTTTTTCCATACACCCACATGAGGATCAGCGTGCCAAGGCGGCATGCGCTTGGTGCGGATGACCTCACGCATCATTGGCGCAAAGCCGCGCACTAACTCGTAGCTAGACATAGCCCAAGGACCAATGCCGCCATCGGTGTGACAAACCACGCACTTTTCTTGCAACAGAGGCGCGATGGTTTCTGTGTAACTGATTTGCTCGTGGGCACCGTTTTTCTCAGCAAAGTTAATGAGGCATCCAATGGCATCGCGCTGGGGAACGGCTACTGTGTTACCGGCAATAACGTCGCGGATTGCATCTTTGGCATAGTGCGCGGAAGCCTCTTGCTTTTGGCGCTCGTAAACTTGGCGATCGTTAATTGGGCCGCGATATTCTATGTTCCATGTCTTAGGGTTAATCACCAATATTTCAGCAGTACGGACTAGGTTAAGGGCTTCGCCTATGAGCTGTGTTTCGTCATGCATAATAGGCATGTCGATGCTGTATTTTTTAGCCTCCAGTGCGATAGCACTGCGGGTGTCCTGTAGATTTGAATTGAGCATGAAGAAGGTAGCGCCTTGAGACTCGAACTCGTCGCGTACTTGCTTGTAGTCCGTCAGGGCGTTGCGGACGATGGGGCAACCGTTGCCTTGAATCATGATCACGATGGCGCTGGAATCTTGATGGTAATAAAGGTTCTGCGCCTCACCGTTTTGGTCGAGCAATACAAAATTGTCAATTCTTTCTGCGTGAGAATTGATGCCCAGCAGTAATCCGGAAATGATCAGTGCAATATACTTTGCGAGAGAAAAGAAGCTGCGATACATGTGAGTACCCCGATAAAACAACAGGAAACATTGAAAGTCGTATTTCGTGAAATAGTACCCCATTGGATAGGTTTCACAAGGCCTGGAGTAACCTGTAAACCACGACAAACTGGGTGCCAGTATTGTGATGCTGAAGGGAGTTTAGGTCGCGAGTGAGCAGGAGTAATAGTTGTCCGTCGCTATTTAGTCTTGTCTGTTTGGTTGTGGCGCCACAACAACGTACCACCAGCAACCGCTGCGGGTAGTAAAAAGAAGTTAAGAAGCGGTATTGCCATGGCCAAACTTGTCATTGCGCCGAAGCCCATTGAAGGCAAGAGGTTTTTTTTCAGTTGCGCTAGGGAATCTGTAAAGCCCATGTTGTTATTGTCAGCGGCGTAATCAGAAAACTGCACCGACATAATCCAGGCGCCATATAAGGCCCCAATTAATGGTGCAATGAGATTCACCACGGGGATTAGGCTAAGAATGATTAGACCTATGAGTCTTGGCAAGTTATAGCGTAGTTTCCGCAGTTCGCGGGCAATATCTTTGAATACACCCTGTAATAGAGGCAGAAACCTTTTCTTATTAAGAGACGAGTCGTCTAATTCTGAGCAGGTAGAAAGGTGTGCTTTGTACGCTGCTTTGTCAACTTCGCTGGCTAGGCTGCTGAAAAGGGGGGAGGCGATAATAATGGTAATAAAGCTTACGGACCAAGCAGAGACTAACGCCAGGAAGACGAAGAGTACCGGTACAATAAACCACGCTAGCCAGCCAAGCCAATCCGGTAATTCAGGTGTGGCTGCAGCAATAATGATGCTGCCAAAAAAGTACAAAGCTAGCGAAGTAAGTGACAGTCCAATACTTACCGGCAGCCAAAAATAGTGGCGTAAGCCGGGCTTGTTGGCCAGAGCGAAGCCTTGAAAGAAAAAATTTACACCAACAAAAAAATTCATGTGAAGACTCTACATGTTTGTTGAAACTGTATGAAGCCTTGCGACGTTGTGGTTTGTGCCAACATTTATAAATACTCTGACAGAGCGTTTATAAATCGCGACAAATGCCTACAAATGCTTCAGATATCGGTATTATTCCTGTTAAGAGATGGGGTGATTTAGTTGCTAAGCAAATCGGCAAGGCCAAATGCAAATGCGCTTACAAGCTTTTGCATACAAAGCCCGCATCGGATAATTCAAAGTAACATCGGGAGAGCGGCATGGCTGTAGCAAGCGCAGGGGATATTCAGGGCATTAATGTGGCGTCGGTTACGGCGTGGATGCAATCGCATATTGCAGATTTGGCGTTGCCTTTAGAGTTTGACCTCATTGCCGGTGGGCACTCGAACCTGACCTATGGCGTGAAAGATGCCAATGGGCGCATTTACGTGCTGCGCCGCCCTCCGCTGGGTCATGTTCTAGAAAGTGCCCACGACATGGGGCGCGAGCATAAAATCATTT
The DNA here is from genome assembly GCA_913043815.1 of uncultured Gammaproteobacteria bacterium. GTDB lineage: Bacteria > Pseudomonadota > Gammaproteobacteria > Pseudomonadales > Azotimanducaceae > UBA4421. The sequence goes on along the minus strand of CAJWNY010000021.1, from coordinate 22,259 downwards.
CAGCGCTGAATAACTCCTCGGTGCCAGTGGCGCAAACCATTGGTTTATGTACGGACGTTTCCGTGAACGATGCGCCTTTTTATGTGATGGACTATGTCAGCGGGCCGGTTTTGCATGACGCAGAAGTGACTCAAGCTATTCCGGTGAGCGAACGTGCGACGCTGGGTGCCAGTGTTATTGAAGTGCTTGCGGCTCTGCACGATATAGATCCAGACCAAGTTAATTTAGGCGATCTGGGGCGTAAAGAGGCCTATCTACAGCGTCAAATGAACCGCTGGACTAAACAATGGGCAGCCACCAAGACTCACGAAGTCCCGGCCATGGATGAAAGTACTAGGCTGCTTGCAGCGCGTATGCCCGAGCAAGTGGGCGCTACCATTGTTCACGGTGATTATCGTTTAGGTAATATGATTGTTGGACAAGGTGAAATTGCAGCGGTTTTAGACTGGGAGCTTTGTACCCTAGGCGATCCTTTGGCCGATGTGGGCTATTTGCTTAATTCTTGGGTGCTACCGGGAGAAGGCGCGGAAGACGTAGTGCCTACCGCTGCTGGTGGTTTTTGTAGCCGTGAAACGTTGTCTGACCTATATGCGAAGGCATCTGGACGAGATTTATCAGACATTAATTACTATAGAGCATTCTCTCACTGGCGTTTGGCTGCAATTGGTCAGGGTGTCTATAAGCGCTACTTGGTGGGAGCTATGGGTGAGAATCGCGATGTAGACTTGGATGCTCAGAAAGAAGGTATTACCTTACGCGCTGAGGCAGCGTTAGAATTTCTGAGCTATTAATTGTAAGGTGCTGCAGACCTTACTTTAGCTGCCTCAGAGTTCTGGTGCGCCGCCTCATAGTCGTCATAGAATTGTTTTGATCCAAATTGCATTTTTATCCCTCTACTATTGTTTGGTACACGATTGTACACAAACATTGCTAGAGTCTTTTAAGAAACACTATACCCAAAACAACAGTTTTACTTCGGATACTCTAGGATGGAGGTTAGGAATTACTGGTTGTTTCTAAAAGTAAAAACATCGAACGTTAATTCGTTTTGTCCGTGCTGATTATGCTGAAGGCTTGTGAGGGAAAAGATTGGCGGCCCAAGTTATTTTTGCTTAGGTACTAACGACAGTCTTCTAGAAGCCGTTTAGAAGAAACGCTCGCAGCCCGCCCCGAACAAGGTTCGGGGCGGCTTAGAGGACTTAAATAAAAAAGGCGCGTCAGACTCAATTGTCTGAAAACAACTCGACTTCGGGGGGAAGGACACTGTAAGGAAGGGTGTTGTGAGTTGTGAGCGCGCCTGAAACTTGAATATGCAGTAAAGTGTACAGTACAAATTCCTTAAATCAATAGATATTTGAACTTTTGTATAGGTTTTGTACGTTATTTAGGTTTGGTTCGATATTAACCAAAACGTATGGAATAAACGTTTAGTGAGTAGAAAAACCGTCCGGGCGAACGGGCTGAGACTGAGTTGTTGCAGCGGGCAGCTGTTTGTACGTCGCAGTTAATAAGCTATCTAGCGCGGTTTCGAGTTGGGCTCTCGCTTGCGCTGTTTCCGTTCGCGTTTGTGCCAAGGCCTCAAGGCTCTGGCGCTTGTCGCCGGCTTCCTTAACTTCTTCTTCGCTTGCACAGCTCTGCAAGTAGTCGGTTAAAGCATTTAGTTGGTGTATTTGCTCAACAAGGTGCTGTGCGCACTGGTTTGGATCGTGATCTTCTGCCGCAATGGCAATCAGCTCCTCATCGCTAAAGCGACGAGGTGCGCTGACGCCATATAACCTCGGCAGGCCAAACTCGTTGATGCAGGTATATTCTATTTCCGCCCAGGACAGCGGCCACTTTAGGGTAGAAACTTGTTGTTCTTGGCAACGGCTGATTTGATTAGCTGTCGCAAACTGATAAAGAGTGATGATTTTAGTGTTAGGCAAAGCCTGCTGAGTTTGCCTAATTGCTTGCTCTGCAAGTACTGGAAGCTGCAGTACTAATACTTGTGGTGCGTCTAAATCGCCCGGCGAGCTGATTTGTTCGCCGAGAAACGCGTCTAAGTTGGCCCAGCGGGATACAATATCTAAGCGTGGATTTTCGCTAACACGTTGTTCTAATTGCAGTAAATTAGCGCCAATCAAACTAATTCTAGGTGACTGACCGACCAAATTCTGCACCTGTGGTGCACTCTCAGCGTTGCCAGAACGTGCATCAAGTTGCTCTTCGGTTAAATTAATAACGCTAGATATGGTCTGCCCCTGATCAATTAAGCGTTTAATTTTCTTTAGTATTTCAAGCTGATCTTTGCTGTAGAAGCGAGTTTTGCCGTCTTTGTAGGCAGGGCTGAATTGATAACGCCTTTCCCACGCACGTAGGCGCTCAACGGCTATGCCCGTTAAGGATGCGACACTGCCAATGCGGTAGTAATCGTTTGTATTGCCTGAAAGCGTCATTGCGATAATTGTACAGGTACAAAGGGTGAACAAGGGTTGCACGAAATTTTTGATGTGTCTACCCCTGACTCCTCTTCCGTATAGCAAGCATTTTGGTGGCTTTGCCCGGATTGACACGCGTCTTGTAAAGGTTCTCGGGCTCGAACAGCATATGTAGGGTCCAAGCTACTCCTCAAAACTGGTCATCTAAATCTGGGAAGTAGCCGCCCTCAAAAACTATTTTCGGTTGTTTGATTATCTTTGCCGTTGCTCGCTTGAGCATTTTCTGACTGTGAAAAACTCGGTTGGGTTCTTGCTCACAGCCTCTGTTATTGAGGAAAAGTTTGGTCAACAATAGGCTATCTAAATAAACCTGTGCACGAGAAAATAATGAAAAATAATTTAGGGCTATTTCTGAGTAAACGCGCATTTCTTTCACCTGATCGAGAGGCCTATGTTGAGAGCGATGGCAGTTTAAGGCTTACCTTTAAAGCGCTGAACTTGCGTTGTAATCAACTGGCAAATGCGTTTGTTAAAGCGGGTGTTGTTAAAGGCGAGCGTGTGGGTTTGTTGCTCATGAATTCCAGTGAGTTTATGGAGTCTTACTATGCCCTTGCGAAAGTTGGCGCGGTAGTTGTGCCGCTGAACTGGCGCTTGGTCCCTGATGAACTGGAATTTATTCTTAAAGACAGTGGCACTAGCCGATTGATTTTCGACAATGAGTTTGTTGATACCGTGGCGGAACTGCATAGCCGTGGCGATAAAACAGACATCAAGCAATGGTTGCAGGTGACCAATGTTGACGTGGCCTATTTTGCCGAGAGTTATCGTGGTTTTCGCGATGCGGCGCCGACCAATGAGCCCGACGTGTCTGCTGCTGACCACGATATGCTGTACATCATGTATACCTCAGGCACTACGGGATTGCCAAAAGGTGTTGTGCACACCCACCACACTTCTATTTGGGGTTTGTTGAGCATTTCGGCCACAGCAATTTATCACGATCCAGAACGTTACTTGGCATGTCTGCCCATGTTTCATGTTGGGGCGTTAACGCCGCTGGCAGTGAATGTATACCGTGGGGTAACTTCGGTGGTGATGCGCTCCTTCGACCCGGTGAGCGCCTGGGAGGCCATTGAGCGAGAGAAAATCACCAGCGGTTTAGCTGTACCAGCAATGTTGAGCTCCATGCTGCAAGTGCCAAATTTTGAGCGCTTTGATTTTTCTAGCTTGCGCTGGATTATGACAGGCGCAGCCCCTGTGCCGCCTGCATTGACGAAGATCTTTCATGATATGAATATTGGCATTCAGCAGGTTTATGGACTGACAGAAACTTGTGGGCCGACTTGTCTGATGGACGCGGAAAATGCGCTTGCAAGACCAGAGTCTACTGGCAAGGCTTTTTTCCATACGGAAGTACGGATTGCTGACGAGAAAGGTAATGACTGTCCTCCTGGCGTGGCCGGTGAAGTTCTGGTGCGCGGCGAACACGTCATGGTCGAATATTGGAATCGTCCAGAAGCCACTGCCGAGACTATTGTGAACGGATGGCTGCATACTGGTGATATCGCGATTATGGATGAAGAAGGTTTTGTCTCTATTCAAGACCGAATCAAAGACATGATCATCAGCGGCGGTGAAAATGTCTACCCTGCTGAGATAGAGGGCGTTTTATCAGAGCATCCGGGCATCAGCGAAGCTGCGGTAATTGGCCAGCAGAGTGAGCGCTGGGGTGAGTCGCCCTTGGCGATAGTTGTAGCTACTGACGAAAATATTACGCAGGCAGATGTGATGGAATTTTGTCAGGGCAAACTGGCACGCTTCAAACAACCTAAGGCTGTTGAGTTTGTTAGCGCGATTCCTCGCAATCCTAGCGGCAAAATACTTAAGCGTGTACTGCGGGATCAATTCGATAAGAACGCAGCAGAGTAAAGGCGTCTTTGTCCGGAAGTGGGTGAGCATTTTTGCTTACCTTATTGGTAAAAACTAACCGGCTTACATTGTCGGTGATCTAGATCGGTAGGAAACTCTTGGGGAGCAGGGTATGGAGTTAGAAGAACTTAGAGCGCGGCTAATACCTTTTTGCGAGGCGCGTTATTCATCGCCTGTAGAAATACAGGAAGTCATTACCATGCCTGGTCATGCGGGATTTGCCTATGGTTTTCGTGTGGCGTATGCAGGGCAGAAAGATTCGTGGTTTATTCGCTTGCCACCTCCCGGCGTGAACTGGGTAGGTACAGCCGATGTGCTGCGGCAGGTGGCAGTGCTCAATGCGTTGGATGGTACCGGCGTGCCACATTGCTCAGTAAAATGGTCAGGAGACGATGAGCAGTGGTTTGGCAGTCCCTATTTTATTGTGCCTTGGTTAGAAGGCGATGTTATGCGTTTGGGCGCCGAGGACTGGGGTTCTAATCTCAGTGCTGATCAAATTCATGAGTTTGGTCGCCAAGCGATGTCGTCTTTGGCTGCGGTACACAAAGTTGATATTAGCAAAGTACCGTATCTGGGCGATCCGGTACCCTTTGCCGACGATGTAACTCGTTGGGACAGATTCTATGCCAAGGCCGCAGAACCAGAGCGGCTAAAAGATGTCCCTGCGGTGCGTCAAAGATTGCTCGACACTGTGCCGCAAAACGCGCCAGTAGGCATCTTTCACGGAGACTTCCAAACTGCCAATTTATTTGCATCAAAAGATGCCCAACTGCTTGCGCTCATAGACTGGGAATTAACAGGCGTAGGAGCAACATTGAATGATGTCGGATGGATTTGTACCTTCAGTGATGGGGAAGCTTGGGTAGAAAATACAGACCGTACAATGTTCTTAACGCCAGATACGCTGATTGACCTGTATCAAAATGCTTATGGTCAAGAAGTACAAAACATTAATTGGTACCGAGCATTGGCGGCCTACAAATTTGCCATTATCAGTGGTCTAAACTTGAGTTTGCATAGACGCGGTAAACGCGAAGACGAGGTTTGGGAAACCACCGCGCTGTCGATGAAACCGTTGATAGACAGAGCGTTGGATTTATTAGCCACAGGTTAATTCAATGAAGTCCTGATAATGGTTACAGCGCATCTGCGTGCGCTGGGCACACCGCTAATGACTATGTTCGTCGTGCTCACTATGATCATCTGGGCAAGGTCCAATTTCAACCTGAATGGTTGAATGCTCAATTTTGTAAACGTTGCGCAGCACCTGCTTAATGTCTTTTACCACCACTTGAATCTTTGCGCCCTCATTGACCAAAGCGTGCAGTGTGAGCAATGGTTTTTCGGCGGTGAGTCCCCAAGCGTGTACATGGTGTACTTGAATAACGTCAGATACCTCATTGGATAGCGTCGTTTCTATATCCCCAAGATTTACACCCTCAGGCACGCCTTCTAGAAGAATGTGCGCGGACTCTTTGACAACGTAGTAAGCCCCTCGAGAGAGAATTACCACAATAATGAGGGTTAGTATGGGGTCTGCGTACAGCCAGCCGAAAACAAGTACCGCTAATGTGGCAATGATGGCTGCGGTAGAGCCCAGTAAATCGCCTAAAACGTGCAGCGCCGCACTGCGAATATTGGTGTTGCCACTGGTGTCATGAAGCCAGCGGAAGGCGATTAGATTTACCAGAAACCCGGTGATTGCCACTAACAACGCAGGGAGTGGCAGCATGGCTTCAGGAGAGAACAATCGCATAGTTGCTTCCACACTGATCCAAACAACAAGCACCACTAGGGTTAGCCCATTTACGAATGCTGCCAATACCTGAAAGCGGTGATAGCCATAAGAGAGTTTTTGATCAAAACCACGGTCAGCAATGTGCGCCGCCCACCAGGCAAGGCCCAGTGCCGTGGCGTCTAAAAACATATGTCCGGCGTCGGCTAATAAAACCAATGCATTAGTCCAGATGCCTACACCTAATTCCACAAACATAAAGGTGGAGATAAGGATAAACGCCTTTTTCAGTGCTTTTTTGTCGCCGCTGTGATGGTGGTGAGAGTGGCCGTGGCTATGGCTGTGTCCGTGGCTGGATTCACTGTTTTTGATAGGGCTATCTTCGTTAAGGCTATGCATCATTTCATCATAGCAAATGGTCACATGGTGCGTAACCTGCCCACCTCTAACCACTAAATTGCACCCTGTGTTTAACCCATTCGCGTGATCATTGACTGGCTTTGAGGTAGTCTTTTGTGCATTAGTAGAAAAATAAGAAGGGAGATTTGCTATGGAAAGAATGCATTTAGAGTTTGTCGGTCGTGTCGCGGTTTTGAAGTTTAACCATCCTGAAGTTATGAACGCCATGGGCGGTCAGATGCTGAGAGATTTTGCCGAGGCAGTGGCAAAGATTAAAGCTAAGGGCAGCGAAGTCCGCTGTCTTTTACTAAGCGGTAACGGCCGTGCTTTTTGCGCTGGCGCAAACCTTCAGGATGATGATGCAGATCGTAAGTCCGGGGAGGCAGGGTCTAGTCTGCGTAATAGCTATCACCCTTTGATGTTCGAATTGCGCGGTTTAGAAATGCCAATGGTCACGGCAATTAATGGCGCCGCCGCAGGTGTGGGCATGAGTTTTGCCATGATGGGCGACATTGTTTGCGCATCCAAAAATGCTTTCTTTTTACAGGCCTTTGCGCGCATTGGTCTTATTCCAGATGGCGGCGCTACTTTTTTATTGCCGCGCATGATTGGCTGGGGCCGGGCTATGGAGTTGTCCATGCTGGCGGAACGCTTAGGCGCAGAGCAAGCCCAAGAATGGGGTTTGGTTAATAGACTATTTGAAGATGGCGAAAGCCTCGAGAAAGGTGCCTTAGAAGTCGCCCAACGTCTAGCGAATGGACCTCGCTCACTAACACTTATTCGTAAAGCTTATTGGCAGACTTGGTCTAATTCTTATGAGCAGCAGTTAGAGCTAGAAGCCCAGTTGCAAAACGAAGCGGGTCGCTCAGAAGATTTTCGTGAGGGCGTTTCTGCATTCTTGCAAAAGCGTGATGCGGAATTTAAAGGCCAGTAACTAATTTTATGGCTAAAGAAATTTGGCTCGCGTAAAAATATACAGGGAGAGAAAGTGTCATTACTAGGAAGAGTGGCCTTGGTCACAGGTGGCGGGCGCGGAGTTGGGCGCGGCATAGCGTTGGCATTAGCCACAGATGGCGCAACCGTCGCAGTAAATTATCGGCGGGACGCGGAATCTGCCCAAGAAGTGGTTGATCAGATTGTTGCCGCGGGCGGTAAGGCTAAGGCTTACGGCGCCTCTATAGATGACTATGATCAAGATGCCGAAATGGTTGCGGCAATTGAGGCAGACTTGGGTGCCATTAGTATACTAATTAACAATGCGGGTATTGCTAGCCGCGGCCAAGCGGTAGTGGACACTGAACCAGCAGAAATGCGCCGGGTTATAGCGACGCACGCTTTTGGACCGCATTACCTAGCAGGGCTTGTGATACCAAAAATGCGTGGTGAAGCGCGTGGCGACATCATTATGATTTCAAGCGTAGCTACCCGCTCGTTAGGCAGTCACGGTGCGCCCTATAATATGGGCAAAACTGCAATGGAAGCTTTGGCCTATACCTTGGCCAAGGAAGAACGCCCAAATGGTATTCGCGTCAATATAGTTGCGCCTGGGCTCGTGGATACCGATATGGGTAAACGTTTAATTCATGCGGTGCAGGGCGTAGAAGACATTCGTTCTCTGGATGAAAGCATGCCTTTTGGCCGTGTTTGCCAGCCAGAAGACGTGGCTAATGTAGTGCGCTTTTTGGTGGGTGAACAAAATTCTTACCTAACGGGAGAACGCCTCTACTGCGATGGCGGAGGCCAGATGTTGGGTCGAGTTTAGTTCATATTAAAGCTGGTCGGATGAGTTCAGTTGGTCATAGCCAAGATGTGCGCGGTAGCCGAGCTTGCCAGCGCATCTAAGTGATAGCCGCCTTCAAGTGTAGAAATAATCCGCCCTCTAGCGTATTGATTAGCGGTGGCGGTAATGAGTTTGGTGATCCAAATAAAGTCATCCTCTATCAAATTTAACGATGCCAGTGGGTCTAGTCGGTGGGCGTCGAAGCCAGCCGAAACAAAAATTAAATCCGGTTTATGTCGTTCAAGGGCAGGTAGCCAGCTCTTCTCAATGGCCTGTCTAAAGTTGTTGCCGTCGCTACCTGCCTCAAGAGGTGTGTTGACTATGTTGGCGCGCTGAGTGTCGGCGTGACGGTTGGGGTAATAGGGGTATTGAAAGCTCGAGCAGACTAATACTTCTGGACGATCCTTAAATATATCTACGGTGCCGTTGCCATGGTGAACATCGAAGTCGAGGATGGCGACTCTGTTTATATCAACGTGTTCGAGGGCTGCCATTGCGCCAACGGCAACGCTGTTAAAGATGCAAAAGCCCATGGCGCTGTCTATCTCCGCATGATGCCCCGGTGGTCTAACCGCGCAGAATACTCGGGTGTCTTTGTTAGCTAATACAGCATCCACTCCACTGCACAACGCGCCTGCAGCTAAAAGGGCAGCGTTGCGACTATGCGGTCCAAGCCAAGTATCTGGATCGAGAGGCGCCACAGCTTCGCCCTTTAAAGGAGACATTTTTGCAATAAAGTCGAGGTGCGTTTTCGGGTGCACGGCCAAGAGCCTATCGGTGGAGACTGCTTGGGGTTCAACAAAATTGAGGTCCTGGCTTAGGGATATTTTGTCCCAATGAGCTAGCAGGTGGCTCAGACGCTCGGGGCATTCTGCATGACCATTGGCGACTTGATGATTCTGGTATTCAGGGTGACTATAGATCAGCAATATAATGTCCTTAACCTAAATTCTAGTGCCGGTTGGACTGAATATGAGGGAAGATTCTTGTTTTTATCGCCTATATTGTAGCTTTCTATTGCGCTTTGTTGCGAATGAAACAACAAGTGAAACTTGGTGAGCTATAACGGCATTGCTATAGAACCTAACTAAATGCGTTTATTATAGAAGCTGCTTAACTTATCGGACTTAGAGTGCTGACATTGTTGTTATTTTTGCGAACTGGCGTGGCTCTGTCTTTGGGTCTGTTTGTTTGGACCGTCAGTACGGACCTTTTTCTGAATCTGCCTACCATCGTCGCGTTACTTGGACCTGTATGGTTGGGTGGCCTGTGCGGCGGCTTTGTTTGCGTGCTTTTTTCCCCCCAGCAAGGTTTATCCTTGGCCTTCGTTGCTGGCTTGCTTATCGCATTCGGCTTTTTGTTGGTCCGTCATGGTTATCTGGGTATGCCAATGGGGCCTGATACGTTTGTTACCCTTTGGCCCATGTGGTTTCCTCCTGCCTATTATGTGGGCGCCTATGGCTATCTACTTTTTCTTCACCGGTCCAAGTGACTGCCTGCTCATTTGAAAAATAGTGATAAGAAATTATGTCGAACTTAGAACAAAAACTGTCTCAACTCTTTCAACCCGGGCAGCGTATTTATGTAGCGGGTAGTAGTAATGAACCTACTGGATTGTTGAAGGCTATGGCTGAAGTAGATTTACCGGCAAATTTGGAATTCATTCAGTTTCCTTTGCCCGGCCTTAATGGCACGGATTTCACGGCTTGGAATGCCACATCCTCGATAACTACATTTTTTATGACCTCTACCTTAGCCAAAGCAGATCTTGCGCGAGTGAATTATTTGCCTATGCAGATGCGCGCTGTATTTGACTACCTTGCGCATAACGTAGACGTATATCTTGTTCAGGTAGCTAAGGATGCCAAGGGTGTGCTTCGGCTTGGACCGAATGTAGATTTTCATGAAGGGGTGATGCAATCCGCTAAAATTATTATAGCTGAGCTAAACACTGGTTTTGTGGCGCCGGCAAGCAGTACACGAATTAACATTGAGCAAATTGACCACCTCTTTGAAACGAACCGTCCCTTAGTTGAGATGCCAGTGCCAAAAATAGACGAAGCTGCTAGGCAGATTGGCACATTGGTTGCGCAGTTAGTCGGTGATGGCGACTGTCTGCAAACAGGCATTGGCGCCATTCCCGCAGCTATTTTGTCGCAACTTGGAGGCAAGAACGACTTGGGTTTGCATGGTGGTTTAATCGATGATGGCGGTATGGCGCTTATTCAAGCAGGCAACATCACCGGAGCCGTCAAGGCTATTGATAGACACCAGCATATTACCGGTATGGCTTTGGGCAGCACTGATCTGATGAGGTGGCTTGGTCAGCGCGGTGATGTGAGTTTCCGCGGTGCAGATCATACTCATGAGGTGCAAGCGATTCGCCAGCTAGAAAATTTTGTCTCTATTAATTCTGCGGTGGAGGTAGATTTGTTTGGGCAGGTTAATGCTGAGGTGGCTAATGGTCGTCAGATTTCTGGCACCGGCGGTTCAGTTGATTTTATGCGCGCGGCCAAAGCATCCAAAGGTGGGCGCTCTATTGTTGCTATGAATGCCACCGCAAGGGGTGGTTCTGTATCGCGGATAGTGCAAAAGGTTGAAATGGTCACGGCGCTTCGCACTGATGTAGATATAGTAGTGACAGAATTTGGTGTGGCTCACCTCAAGCATTTGCCTAATCGGGCTAGAGCAGAGGCTTTGATTGAAATTGCCGCGCCGGAATTTCGCCAAGAGCTAAGAGATCAGCTCTCCTAGCCACTAATACCTATTATTCGCCGCTCTGCGATTAGGGAAAGGCTTATAGTCTTTCACCTGGCGCTACTTTATTTGATGCCTAATGTAACTAAGAAAAAGGCATACTCTTCAGCCAGTTCTTTTAGCGCTGTAAAGCGTCCTGATTGCCCGCCGTGGCCGGCACCCATATTGGTTTTCAATACCAATACATTGCTGTCCGTCTTAACGTGGCGTAATTTAGCTACCCACTTTGCAGGTTCCCAGTACGTTACCCGAGGGTCGTTTAATCCGGCTGTGACCATTATAGGCGGATAGCCTTGAGCGCGGACTTGATCGTAGGGCGAATACGATTGAATGAACGCGAATGCTTCGGCATCTTTAATTGGATTGCCCCATTCTGGCCACTCCATTGGTGTCAGCGGTAGATCCGCATCAAGCATGGTGTTGAGTACGTCCACAAAGGGTACGTGTGCCGCGACGCTGCCAAAAAGCCCAGGAGCTTGATTAACAACTGCGCCCATAAGCTCTCCGCCGGCGCTGCCGCCCCCAATGGCTATGCGTCCCGCTGCTACGTATCGAGTTTCTACTAGGTGCTTTGCACAATCTACAAAGTCGTTAAATGTGTTGGTCCGTTGTTTTAACTTTCCCTGGGTATACCAGTGATAGCCCAAATCATCGCCACCACGAATATGCGCTATAGCGAAGGTGAAGCCCCTGTCGAGTAGGGAAATAATGTTGCTTGAAAATGCGGGCGGAATAGCGTGGCCGTAAGCGCCATAGCCATAAAGATAAAGGGGAGCGCTGCCGTCCACTGAGGTGTCTTTGCGTTGCACTAAACTTATGGGCACCTGGGTGCCATCTCTGGCCGTGGCCATTAGCCGCCGGGTAACGAAGTTTTTCGCGTCATAACCGCCGGGTACTAGTTGTACTTTACGTTGTTGTAAAACTCTGGTGTCTAAGGCGTAGTCGTAAACCGTACTTGGAGTCACCATTGAGGTATAGCCTAGGCGCAAAAATTCTGAGCCATAATCCGCATTAGTGCCGAAGCCTAGCGAATAGGATTCTTCAGGCAACTGAATAAAGTGACTTTCGCCATTTTGCTCTACAACCATCATTTGATCCAAGCCGTCTACTCTGACTTCAACAAACAGATGTTTTTTAAAAACCATATGATTGGTTAGGTAAGTATGCTCGTCTCCAGTAACAATACTTTGCCAGTTGGATTGGTCTAGTTGAGCAGATGACTTTGCGGCGGAATCGCTTAAACCGACCTGATATAGGTCAAAGTTAGCTTGACGTTGATTGCTTCTGATCAGCAGCCGGCCGGACTCAGCATCATCACCTTGGTGATCTACATAATATTCGTGGCCTGACATACGTTGGCTAATCAGCTTAGGCGTAGTAAGCAGGTCTGCTCTAGGCAGGTAATGCACCTCTGTAGTGACATGGTCGCCGGAATGTAAAAATACCAAGTGTTGGCTTTTGCTTAGGTCTACGCTTAGGAAAAAGGATTCATCAGCTTCCTCCACGATGACTGCATCGTCTGGATCTTCAGGCACTGGTTCAGCTGAATTTAGATCTCTAAATAACGCCTTATTGGGACGCCACTGTTCGTTAACAGTTAGATAAATGAAACCGTCGCCAGTGCTGTTCCAGACCGGTTCGCCGGCACAGTTCTCTATGCTTTGGGTTAGCGACTCGCGTGTAGCTAAATCAATTGTATGTAGCTGGTAGCGCTCGCTGCCATTGGTATCCACACTGTAGGCGAGTTTTGTGCCGTCGGGGCTGACCGAAAGCGCGCCCAAACGAAAGTACTGGTGGCCTTGGGCCAAAATATTTTCATCTAATAATGTTTCCCATTGCGCACCCAAGTCTGTGGCAGTTGTCAACGATTTGCTGCGATACCAAGTACGGTATTGGGCACCTTTGGCAAAGCGCCATTGGTAGCTAAAGTTGTTTTCTACAAAGGGTACGCTTTCCTCTTGCTCTGGTTTGCGCGCCTTTAATTCTTCAAAGAGGGTATTCACCAGTTCGCTGTGAGGGGCAAAAAACTCGTCAAAGTAAGCGTTTTCCTCCTGCAAATATTGCAAGATTTCGCGGTCACTCACATTGGGATAACCCGCGTCTTTAAGCCAGGCATAAGGGTCTTCAACAACGTTGCTATGGAAGGTATAGCTGTGCGGTCGTCGCTGGGCCACTGGCGCATTCGTCGGTCCCGGGTGGGCTGGGGTACTGATCATGATGTAACTACCAAAATTCGCGATAAAGTTGCCGGCTTGTTCGCATAGAATGACCGGCGCTGACTATATTTTTTAGATGTTACGGCAAACGGCATGAAACCGCTGTGCAAATCTCTCTGACAAAGTTATGTCTTCGGCTTGGCCAAGTCTGTGGAGCGGGGGACTGAAGGTAAGTTTTTTTCTGTCATTGCTCTAGGAGTTGTGATGCTCGGGCTTTACCGCCAAGATGAACATTATTGAATTACCTCGCTTCGCACTTTAAGTAGGGACCTTTCACTAAGCGCTTTTTATCGAGGAGCCTATACAAAGTGCCTATTATTTAAAACTTTTTATTAAAAATTGGGAGACCTATCGTGGCGCATATTCCTCCGTTAGATTTTGATGAGTTGGATGAGCTCAAACCTGTCATGGCTATGTCCGAAGCCACTATGGGTTTTGTGCCGAACAGCGTGCGCACAATGGCGCATATGCGGCAGTTGCCGGTGGCGTTCTCGATACTATTTGGTACTGTGATGGGCGGCGACACTAAGGCGATGCTTGAAAACATGCTGAAGATTGTCCCGGAGCAAAATGCCCCCGAAGAGAATCTGCCGTCGGCATTGCTGCAACTTATAGCTTTCTCAGTAAGTGTCAGTGCCGGTTGCCGTTATTGCCAGGCGCATACGGGACACAACAGTAAACGTATGAGCGACAAACCCGACGCTCAAGGCGAGAAGCTTTTACAGGTGTTAAATTATGTGGAAGCAGATTGTTTCAGTGAGGCTGAGCGAGCGGTAGTGGGCCTCGCGCTGGCTGCGGGACAAGTGCCCAATGGCGCAGAAAAAAGTCATTTTGCAGCGCTTCAGACGCACTTTAGCCAGCGGCAGATTACCCAAATAGTGGCTGTGATCTCAACCTTTGGCTTTCTTAACCGTTGGAATGACACGGTAGCCACCGCCCTTGAAGCGGTGCCGACATCTTTTGGTGAGAGTCAGCTGCAAGAGGCGGGTTGGGAATTGGGCAAGCACCAAAGCTGACTATGTGCGGACGTCTGAATATTCGTGCTAGTGACCTAACCCAGATCTTGTTTGAGTTCTTAGTTGAAGCTTACTCGGGGAAAGATAATTTTAACGCTGCGCCTACGGAGAATATTTCCGTTTTACGTATGAACGAAGCTGGTGCTGTTGAGTTGACCAGCATGCGCTGGTGGTTAACGCCGTCATGGGCGAGAGAGCCCAGTACTCAATACAGTATGTTTAATGCCAAGTCGGAAACTGCAGCAACTAGCCCAGCTTTTCGTGGGCCTTATGCAAAGCGGCGCTGCGTGGTTCCAGTAAGCGGTTTTTATGAATGGTGCCGCGAGCAGGGACAAAAAGTACCTTATCTTATTCATGGTCAAAGCGAGCAAACGCTTTTGCTAGCAGGCCTCTGGGATTGTTGGTCACCCCGCGGTACAGCTGGAGAGGCAGCTAGTTTGTATAGTTTTACGCTGTTAACGACTTCTGCACATGAACAAATGCAGCCGGTACATCACCGACAACCAATATTTTTGACTATTGATCAGGCTAAAGCTTGGTTGAATAGGGTTATACCGACGTCAGAATTAGAACCGCTGTTTGATTCCAAATTGCCGGTTCCTCTGTATGGCAGCCCAGTTTCTACTTGGGTGAACAGTTCGCGCAACAAAGATCAGCGTTGTTATCAGGTTATTGGTCCTCCGCTGGTGATAGAGGAACTGCATTAACATTATGATGGCCGCGCTCGCTTGGAAATGACAGAGCAAACTCACAAATGGAAGTACCAATGAAAGCTAGAATGATTGAAGAAAATAAATTCAAACATGGAGAAAGTATTGATTCTTAAACGGGGCGATTGGATAGGCAAAGGCAGTGTTTTAGTTGATGGCGCAACTTTAGGTGTTGGGCTAGAACTAGCGCTTAAAATTGTTGAAGACGACGATGGCTTTACCCTTACAGGCGATTTGACGGGTGCTGGACATGGCCCTATTTCAATTCGTGTCGCGCCTAATGATGTTGGCACTTATGTCATTGATGCACGCATTTTATCGGCTGCATTAGATGGCATAGCCAAGCTTGAGAGCGAGCCTAATTTAGCCTTGGTGTGGAACGAGGCGCAAACTCAGTCAGGCACGCTGGCCTTATTCCTCGTAGATACAGGTATTGCATGTCGCGGTTTCTTTCGTGAAAAAGACAATACCATTACGTGGGAAGTGCTGATTCAGCCCAAGCAAGAAGTAATTACTGGAGAAAATATCGTTTCTTTTAGGCCTAGACGTTAGCCCAGCACCAATCTTGCAATTAATCAGGAAGGACTAATGAAGCTCCACTAAGGTCTAGGGCCCGCGGCTCAATATTGGGCGTTGCTCATATTTAAAAGCACTAAGGCGTATTGTTCTTTGGCTGTTTGTAAAATTGATATTTTGCTGACTTTTGAAAACCTTAAGTAACGTGTCACCGCGCAGTCGGTAAGGCAAATGAGCGTATAGGCAAGTAGCGGCAGATCTATTTGGGTTTGTGGATAGCCCATGCCTTGGTCCATACGCAGCAAGGGGTGAGTTTGCTCATAAACTTGCGGGCCTAATATTCGGACCAGAATCGTTTCTTCAGAGCCCTGGTCATGTATTGGACCTTTTACATTGGTGCGCATGTTGTTGGCGATGAACTGCCATATGGTTTAGTCTGTAGGAGTTATATGAGCCAAGCGCTCAGAGTTTATTGCTGCAAAAGTTGCAGCTAAATCTCCTTCGTAATTCTTGACGTCCAATTCTAGCTTTAGGCCCAATGGCGTAGATTTCTTTCTAAGCAATGCCGCGTAGATTTGCGCTTGAGAAGATTATTGGTTTCAGAGAGTTTGATAGCTGATGTCTGGTCCCGACGTAATTTGTCGACTGGTGATCGCACTAATCCCATCATTCTTACGACCATCCAAGAAAGACTGAGTTGCTTGGATAATACGATCTTTAACCAGTATCTTATTTTGTTCCCGGGAGGGCATTTTAGGGGCTAACCGGCGGCTTACTTTCTAGCATGTTTAACGCAATTTCGTCGGGTATTTGCATAGACTGCTCATATACCCCAGGTGGGTAATTAGTCATATGCGGGCCAGTAGAATCGTTTATTGCTGGTTGGCCAATGCTGCCTTTACGATCGGCAAATGAACTGGGGTTCTTATAACGGATGAGCTCTTCTGCTGAAATTCCGGCTTGTTCCACAACTTCTGGATCGATCCATAATTCGTTGTTGATGGGCTCTGCCGAGTATGATAGCTCCAAAGACAAATTTTCTAGTCCAGCAAAGTACATGCTCACACACATGCCGTGGTCTAAAGGCCCAAGTACGGGTACACCTTTTGAGCGTAGTCTGTCGCGCATTGCCATCAACTCGGTGTGGTCTTTTACCTTAAAGGCTAAGTGCTGCATGGTGCCGGCAGCTGAGTTTGCGCCGGGGTTCCCAGCATAGGTTGTACCCATCTGTGTAGGAATATTTGATATGTCCGGATTAGAGACAAAAGCCAGTGAGCTTTCGTCGTTCAGTCGCAGAAATCCATGCCAGGTATTTTCTACACCATGCATCCAATATAGCGCCTGTAACTGCATGCCCATTTTGTCGGTGAAAAAATCAATCTGGCTTTTCATATCCGCGGTGCAGATGGCTAAGTGATGGAGGCCTTCCACTTTATTTGGATTGATTTGCTCACCCATTAGTTTTCCCCAGTGTTTTGTCTTTTGAGTTTTTGTTCAAATTCTGTTTTACGACGCTAGCCAGTACTAATGTCAAAGGCGCTGAGTGCATCGTAGCCGTATAATTTCCTCATTGTACTGCCGCTCGCGCGTTTTGCGGCTCTGTTACGCGCCCAAGCAGCTATACCTTTGAGGTGAAAAATCCTAGCATTTCGCCGTGATAATTGCTGAATCATAGCCGTGCGTTTTTTACGCAAATTTTCGTAGCGCAAAAATGCGGCGGTTGGATTTGGGGTTTGGTTTAGACAACCAGCTAGGACAGCAGCATCTTCAATGGCCATGGCGGCGCCTTGCGCCATAAAAGGAAGCGTAGGGTGACAGGCATCGCCCAGTAATGTGGTTCTGCCAATGCTCCATTGCTCCATCGGTGGGCGGTCAAACAATCCCCATTTATATAATTTTGTTTTTTCTACATTTTCTAACAAGGTGTTTATGGTCGGATGCCAGTTGTCAAATTCTGCGGCTAGATCTGGGAAGTGGCCGTTGATACTCCAAGACTCATCTTGCCATTCTTTGGTTTCAACTACGCAAATACAGTTGACCATGGAGCCACCACGCACATAGTAATGCACAAAGTGTTTTCCCGGTCCCCACCATG
This sequence comes from uncultured Gammaproteobacteria bacterium, assembly GCA_913043815.1. Lineage (GTDB taxonomy): Bacteria > Pseudomonadota > Gammaproteobacteria > Pseudomonadales > Azotimanducaceae > UBA4421. Next base: position 4,689 of record CAJWNY010000021.1, on the reverse strand, counting down.
CTACTGAGGCGGGTTGTATGAGGTTTGCGGGTAGGCTATTTGTAGGCACCAATGCGCGCCAGGCCACGTTGCCGGTAAACGATGGGGTCTCCAACCCGAATAAAATTTCTCGAACTTTTGAATGAATGCCGTCGGCGCCGACGAGCGCGGTACCGGTATGTGTTTTCCCATTGACCAAAATGGTTACGCTATTATTGCCCTGTTCAATAGATTCTACGCGGCTGTCTAGTTTCAGTTGAATCAATGGTTGGTCGTTTGCCGCCTCCACCAGGAGGTTAACTAGATCACCTCGGTGAAAGTGATAATAGGGCGCGCCATAGGCTTTCTCCGCAGATTGGCCCAGGCTGGTTTCGGAAATTATTTTGCCGCTACGCCAATGTCTAAACTGGGTGTACTGAGGTAGAAACCCTTGACCATCTAATTCTTGGGTCAGCCCTAGCGCGCGCAGAACTCGTGAGCAGTTTGGACTCAGTTGAATGCCCGCTCCAACGTCAGAAAATTCTGTCGCTTGCTCAAATAAGATTACGGGAATTTGCTGTTGCGCCAGGGCCAGAGCAGTTGTCATACCGCCAATGCCGCCGCCGACAATAAGTACCGGATCATTCCTCAAGGTGGTGCGCCCTTTGCCGCATCGGCAGCTTAGGTGCTGCCTCGCGGCATAACCGGTCATGTGGAGCGTGCCGAAGCCTCTCTAGAATTGCGTTCAGAGCGCTGGCAATGAAAGCCTCATACTTCAATGGGTTCTGCGCTTACATTTGCAGCAATTGCATTGGCTTTTTTTGCCGCAACCAATTTCGGCACAATTTGGTCTAATTCGGCCATGCTCCAAACGCCGGTTTTCTTTTGGAATTGTTTGATGACTTTTGGCTGCTGCATAATAGATACGCCGCCTCGTCCTGTGTGGAATATTTCTCCAGTAATGCTCGCGGCTTCCTCGCCAGCGATCCACGCACAGATTGGCGCAATATGTTGTGGTCCACCAGAAGCCATATCCTCTTCTTCGACTTTCTCCCCACGGTTTTCGCGCAAAGGGATAGTCATGCGGGTCAATGCCCCAGGCGAAATAGTGTTGCTGGTGCAGCCGTATTTAGCCAGTTCCAATGCCATGACCCTTGAAAACCCAGCAATGCCGGCTTTTGCTGCGGCGTAGTTAGCCTGGCCGAAGTTGCCGAAGAGTCCTGAGACGCTGGAAAAATTGATAATTCTGCATCCAGTTCTGTTTTCCGCTCGGATGTAGTTAGCAAAAGGGCGGGTGCAGCAATAGTGGCCTTTCAAGTGCACGGCAATGACGGCGTCCCAATCGGCTTCACTCATTTTAAATATAGTTTTGTCGCGCAGTATGCCAGCGTTGTTGACCAAGATATCCATTCCGCCAAAGTTTTCTAGAGCACACTGGGTTAACGCCTCGCCACCGGCAACGTCGGCCACCGAATCGGTATTCGAGGTTGCTTCTCCACCTGCTGCGCGGATTTCAGCCACTACGTCGTCGGCAATCATAGCGTTGCCCGTACCATCTGTATTGCCGCCTAAATCGTTGACCACGATCTTTGCGCCTTGAGCGGCCATAAGTAATGCGATTTCTCGGCCAATGCCTCTACCTGCGCCTGTGATTACGGCAACTTTTCCTTCTAATCGACTCATCCTATTCTCCTTGACTTGTTCTGGCCTTTCTCAATGTACGCGTGCCCCAGTGTGAGCATAACAATTGAGTTCCCGCTCTACCTAAGATAGTAATACACGCCTTGAAGTAAGAACAAATTAGACATGTCGAATAAACAGCACGATTTAAGCACCCATCATGACCAATATGGCATTGCCACCGCCGCCATGGTGAATGAAACATTTGCCCAAAGCGCAGAGCGCGGTGTGTTGCTTATGCGTCATTCAGCCAGAGAGTTTCGCCGCGATATACACGATCTAGAAAACCCACTCACCGACCATGGTCGAGGCTTGGCAAAAAAATTGGGCGAAAATTTGTTAGCAGGCATAAATTGCCGAGCTTACGCCAGTCCACCGCACCGCTGCATAGAAACTGGTGAGTTTGTATTAGCGGGAGTAAATGCGCGTAGAAAAGATTCAGACTTAGATTTGCTGAAAGTAGATAAGGCTCGGCCGTTAGAAGCACTCGGTGTATTTTATGCTTTGGATCAAATTCGTATGTGGAAGGGTTTGAGGTCTGCTGGAGGTTTGGCCAATTATATTCAAACGTGGTTCGATGGCGAGGTTAAGCCAGATGTCATGATGCGCGCGCCACAAGCAGTGGCGATGGTATTGGAAGTGATGTTGGGTAAGCTAGATGCGCCGCCCATTGAGGCTGACGCAAAGCAGCTAGACTTATGTGTGACGCATGACATGACTGTGTATACAGTGCGTCACGGTGCCGGTTTGGAATCATTGTCTGCTGCGCCGGTTGATTTTTTGGACGGGCTATTACTTTATCGCCAAGAGGGCGTATTGATGCTGAAAAGCCACTATGGCAGTTTGGTGAAAGTGACCGAGCAAATGCTGCGAGGATAAGAGAGGCGAATGCCTAGGCTAATGGGCGTCCATAGCGCGCGCCCAAAAACTGCCTATTTGACTGTCATTTAGCCAATCATTTCCTCTAACTCGATCCAACGCTCGGTTGCTGTATCTAAATCGGTCTGAACCTGGGTCGCCTCTTTCAATAGTGGTTCTGTCTTGCCAAAGGGTTTGTCGTAAAAGCTCGGGTCCGCCATGCTGCTCTGCAATGTCTCCAGTTTTTGCTCCAGCTCTTCTATTTTTTTCGGTAGTTGGTCCAGTTCCCGCTGTATTTTATAGCTGAGTTTTACTTTGCTTTTAGGCGCGGCAGCTTGGCTGCTGGGCCCAGTTGCTGCCTCCGCTAGATCTGTCTGATTGGGTAGATCGGGCGTGTCGTTGACGTTCAGTGATTTGCCCCGCTCGGCCCAATCACTATAGCCGCCCTGATATTCCACCACACTACCGTCGCCCTCAAAAACCAGTGTGCTGGTTACCACGTTGTCCATAAAGTCGCGGTCGTGGCTAACTATGATGAGGGTACCATCGTACTCAACTAACTTTTCTTCTAAGACTTCCAACATTTCTATGTCGAGGTCGTTGGTGGGTTCGTCCAACACCAAAAAGTTGTTCGGCTGAGTGAATAGTTTGGCGAGTAGTACTCTATTGCATTCGCCTCCGGATAAACGGCTTACAGGTGTCATGGCTCGGGCAGGGGTGAAGAGGAAATTTTTCAGGTAACCAACAACATGTCTGTCTACGCCGTTGATGGTGATGTTGTCTTTGCCCTCGCCAACATTCCAAGCAACGCTCTTGTCCCATTCCAGCTCCTGTCGAACTTGGTCAAAGTAGCCAACGGTCAGATTAGTGCCTACTTTTGAACTACCGCTGTCAGGGGTCAGTTGGCCCAAGAGTATTTTCAGAAGCGTTGATTTACCCACGCCGTTGTTACCGATAATGCCAATGCGGTCGCCGCGCATAACGCGCAGATTGAAGTCTTGCAGCAGTTCGTTGCCGCCATAGCCGTGGGTAACGTTCTTTGCTTCAATGACTTTCTTGCCGGAGCCGTCTGCGTTGGAAATTTCTATCTTGGCTTTGCCTTGTTGATTGAGCCGTTGTCCGCGTTCCCGGCGCATGGCCTCCAATGACCGCACCCTGCCTTCGTTGCGGGTTCGGCGTGCCTTAATGCCCTGTCTAATCCAAGTTTCCTCTTGGGCCAAGCGCTTGTCGAATAGGGCGTTGCGGGTTTCTTCTTCTTCGTTCGCTTGCTCTTTTAGCTGTAAGTAGTTGGTGTAGTCCCCGGGCCAAGAAATGATTTGGCCACGATCAATTTCTACAATTCTGGTAGCTAGGCGCTGCAAAAATGCACGGTCGTGGGTAATGAAAATAACACTGCCCTGATAGCCCCGCACTTCGTGTTCCAACCACTCTATGGTTGATATATCCAAGTGGTTGGTAGGCTCGTCTAAAAGCAATAAGTCAGGTTTACATACTAATGCTCGCGCCAATGCCACTCTGCGTCGCCAGCCGCCAGACAACGCTGACATGTAAGAATCTCTCGGTAGGCCGAGCTGGGTGATAATTGCATCTACCTGTTGCTCAGGCTGCCATCCGCCCAATGTATCGATCCTCGACTGCATGACCTCCATTTCTTCAAGGTCTCTTGTCGTGACAGCCGTGGCACTGATTTCGCCAAAGCGTTTTATCAGTTCAATGAGCTCACCTAGTCCTTGTTGAACCACCTCTAGAACGGTTAGGTTTTCCGCTGCTGGCAACTGCTGCTCTAACACGCTTACGGTCAAATTATCTTTACGGTGCATAACACCTGTGTCCGGTTGTACCTCGCCCAAGATGATTTTCAACAAAGTTGATTTGCCCGCACCGTTGCGACCGATGAGGCACACGCGCTCTCCTGGTTCAATGGAAAAGTTGGCATCGGTCAATAATGGATAATCACCAAAATGGATGTTTAGGTTGTCGCAGCGAATAAGAGTCATATTTGTTGGGTCATTTTTTGGGCGTGGGCCGAATTAACAGCGCGTCATTATATCTGTGCAAAGCAGGGATAACTGCAAAAACTTGCACCGAGGTCGAGTTTTATCTGTTTTAACGTCGGGGCGTGCCAGTCTTACAAACCAACAAACCAACAAACCAACAAACCAACAAACCAACAAACCAACAAACCAACAAACC
>CAJWNY010000020.1 GCA_913043815.1 uncultured Gammaproteobacteria bacterium | reverse complement strand
CGACCCCAGCATTATGAATGCTGTGCTCTAACCAGCTGAGCTACGTAGCCACGGCCCTCGACCGGCTGATCGGGGGGAACGGATTGTCCTCACACCACTCATTCTTGTCAATCCGCTAGCGCAGCAATCTTCACTTTTCGCCACCCTCTAAGGTCATTGAGCAAAAAAATCGCCTGAACCTTATCAAAATCGCAGACTTTTAGTATCCGTTCAGCCAAAGCGCCTCGTGTAAGCAGGTAGCCTCGCAACGTTCCCGGCAACAACCCACTACTTATAGGTGGGGTGAAATATTGGCCTTCAAGGCGATAAACTACATTCGCAATATCCGACTCTGTAATCTCCCCCGCCTCATTAAACATAATCGGCTCAACACCTCCTGGCACTTCACTACGTGCACGCTCATAGGCGCTTCGGTTTGTTGTTTTGTGCTGTAGCAGAGGGTCATTTGCTTGAACCGGCGTCTTACATAAGCTAACTAACTGTTCTGGCAACCCTCTCAACGCCTCCAAAGTAGGCATTTCTTCATCCACCGCCCTCCCAGCAAACGCTTGGCATTCAACAGTAAAGACTCCAGCGCCACTTAGGGTCAACCTCACACGTTGTGAGACGCAAAGTTCAAGCTTTGATACAGCAACCTCTAATCTGGATTTCGCCTCTGCCTCCACGAAGGTAATACCAAAAAAATTGGCGCTGATCTGCATTCTAGTCAAATGCTGACCGAGCAAGCTAAAACCTTTATCCGGTTTCCAACCTAATGTTTCAAACAACGCAAAATTTTCGGCTGTTTCAACATTGTTTAATATACGCGTCTTTGCTAACACTTCGGCATATTCTTCATCCGCCACAGAGTCCCAAACAATGCCTCCGCCAGAACCGTAGGTTGCTTGACCGCTGCGTTGGTCTATCCAGGTTGTGCGTATGGCAATACTGAACTGCGCTTGCCGCTTGGGTGCAATATATCCAATGGCGCCTGTGTATATTTCTCGCGGGTTTTTTTCAAGTTCTGTGATACTCGACATAGCCGCCCGCTTGGGAGCGCCGGTAATAGATGCTGCTGGAAATAATTGCTTGAAAATTTCAGCAACCGAAGCATTGGTTTCAGCCTCAATACTTGAGGTCATTTGCCATACTGTGGGATAGCGCTCTACCGTAAACAACTCACTGACTTTAACGCTGCCTGGCTTAGCAACCCTACCTAAGTCATTTCTTACCATGTCAGTAATCATCAAGTTTTCAGCTCGGTTCTTTTTTGAATCCGCTAGCCAAATTTGCTGTTCTTTATCTGCTTTTTCATTTTGTCCGCGCTGAGCTGTACCTTTCATCGGTCTTGAAATGAGGCGCTGATTATCTAGATGGAAGAACAGTTCTGGCGAGCCGGATGCGATGACAAATTCATCTGTTTCTATATAGGCACCCTGAGGTGCTTCTAGGCCAATACTTTGAAAATGCCTCCAAGGGTCACCCGCGCCGCCTCGCAAGCGCAAGGTGTGATTGATTTGATAAACATCTCCGGCTGCAATCTGCGATCTAATACTGTCGATGTCGCGTTGAAAGTCAGCATGCTCGGTGTCTAAACACCAAGCTTCCGAACTTGGGTTTAGCGGAGCACCGGGGTGGTAAATATCTGTATTAGCAAAGAGGCCGAAATAGACCAAGGGCAGTTTGCCGGGCTTGTGGGTAGTTAAAGAGGGATCAAAACCTCTGGCAGCCTCATAACTGACAAATCCTGCGGCAATTAAGCTTTCTGCATTTACACGCTGCTCCACAGCCCTAAGTACTGGCTCAACTTGGTCCAAAGTTGTTGCAACCAAAACGTCCACGGGATTGCTAAAGGATCGCCATTGGGCGGAAATTGGATTATATAAAAGGCAACGTTTGATCATACTTAGGGGGTGCCAAACCGAAGCGGCTGCAGACTAAGGCGCAAGTCTATCCCTTTCATCAATACTTTCCAGCGAAGAGCCAACTCTGTCTGGAAAAAAATTTTCCAACAGATGGCGACAACACACGGACGCCCCTACTACTAAACTAAAAAAACTCAACTTCATCATGAACCATCCTCGTGGACCATGATCAAAGATTTCTCTAATCTGCCGCTTCAATTTAAGGATACCTATTTAATGAAGTTCAGTTGTTCAAGCGTCCCAAAAAGAGCCATCTCAGCGATTTGCACTACGCTACTTACTACAATGTCTTTTGGCGCTATCGCCGCGGACGACATCATCAACAATGATGAAAAAATTGAAGAAGTACTCGTGTTAGCAAACCACCTTCCTTCAAACGCCAATAATGTGGGCAGTAGCATCAGTAGCATCAACACAGCCGACTTTGCGCGCCAAGCTAGCTTCGATGTTAGCCAGTTACTACGCGCAATACCCAATATGTCGGTGAACCGCGCAGGGCCATTGGGCGCATTAACCCAAGTCAGAATTCGTGGTGCAGAGGGGAATCATACCTTGGTGTTAATAGATGGCGTTGAGGTTAACGATGTCGGGAGTGGTTCGGAATTTAACTTTGCTCATTTAGCCGGAGCTGACATCAGCCGAGTTGAGGTTTTACGCGGCCCACAAAGCGCTCGCTTTGGCGCCGACACCATTGGCGGTGTCATTGGCATCTTCACTAACCAAGACGCAGAACCCGGAGTAAAAACTCACGTAAACCTTGAGTCCGGAAGTTTCAAAACTCACTACGGCAGCGCAGGCGCATCTGTTGCACGGCCTCACGGCGACAATCTTTGGACTGGCCAAATAAATGTTAGCCGAATGATAAGCGATGGTTACAGCGTATCGACACTTGGTAACGAGAATGATGGTTTTGAAGATTCTAGTGCACGCGGTTCATTAACCTACCGATGGGGCGATACCAGCCTTGTTAAGGCAACAATAAGTCAGACAGAGATAGACGCCCAAGGCGACGAGCAGGACTTTGACTTTCCGTCTACGGCAACTCAGGGCCTAGTTATAGATGCAGATCAAAACAACGCATCCAAGCAACGATTTGCGAACCTACTTTTGCAAACTGAATATTTTAGCTGGCAACAACAATTAAGCATTAGCGAAACTAACAACCGTTCTAGATTCTTTGACGCAGGCAATTTAGTCAGCGGTCTCAACGGCGAACGCAGCAAGATAGATTTTCAGACGAGCAAGCTTGTCCAAGTTAGCAACTTAACCCATTCATTGCTGATTGGGGCGCAATATGAAGGCCGCAAATTTGAAAACATTTATCCCACTATTGGTGGCGCTAATTATGCAGCCAAAGATCGCCAGCGAGGTTTATTGGGGGAATATGTAATGCAAGCTCCTAACCGCTCAATTGCCCTGAGCGTCAGAGCAGACAACAACCAGCGCTTTGATAACGCCACCACCTCTAGAGTGACATTAAGTCAAAATCTTCCTCAAAATTTGCGGGTGCATAGCAGCTGGGGCCAAGGCATAGCTAACCCTACATTTTTTGAATTGTTTGGCTTCACCCCCAACAGTTTTACTGGCAACCCAAACCTACAACCTGAAGAATCTACCAGCTGGGACTTAGGCTTATCCGGCAGTCTTTTGGGTGGAAGTGTGGGTTTCGACCTCACTTATTTTTCAGCCGATCTAACCAATGAAATTGAAACTGTATTCGATATGACTACATTCACTTCATCACCAGCAAACCAGACAAGCGATAGTCAGCGCCACGGATGGGAAATGAGTATGGACACGGCGATTAATCAGCAGCTGTCAGTCACTGCCCACTGGAACTTTTTGCACAGCAGAGACGCTGATGCACGCGAGGAAGTTAGACGTCCAGAGAAAAGCGGTAGCATTAGTTTCCACTATGCATCCACCAATGACCAAGGCCGCATTAGCTTGCAAGTCGCGCATAATGGCAAAAACCAAGACATCGAATTCATATCTAGCACTAGTCAAGACAGGATTACTTTAGGCGGCTACACGTTAGTTAATCTAACGGCGAGTTATGATTTAAGACCAAATATCACCCTGTACCTGCGCGGTGAGAACCTGATGGACGACGACTACCAGGAAGTGTTTGGCTATCAAGCGCCGGGGATTGGCGTTTACGCAGGCTTAAAAGCTAGATTCTAATTTTCAGCTATTGACGGCAGACAGCTAAACCTCTGGAGAATGCATTTCTTTTCGAGATCTACTTCAGAGATTGTGGCGCTTAGTCGGCAGTTGGCTATCATGGCGTAACACTTTATTGAGAAATGCTGATATGCGCATCGCTACTTGGAACGTAAATGGTCTCCGCGCCCGCTTGGAATACATTACTAAGTGGTTAGAAGATAGACAACCGGATGTTGTTGGTCTCCAAGAATTGAAAACCCCCGATGACATATTCCCTGTAGATCACTTCAAAGAGCTTGGCTACGAGGCCCTTGTACACGGACAAAAGAGCTGGAACGGCGTAGCTATTCTTAGCAAGTATCCCACAGAGCTTGTGCATACGGGCTTAGAAGGTCAGAGCGAAGTGGGGTCACGTTTAATTACCGCAGACATTGATGGCAAATTTGAGTTCACAACCGTGTATTGCCCCAACGGTAAGAACCTAGAACATGCAGATTACACGGGCAAATTAGGCTGGTACGACAGCCTGATTAAGCAATGGCAATCAGGCAAGAACGGCCCGCGCATAATCTGCGGTGACTTTAATATCGTGCCCGAGCCCATTGATGGGTGGAAGGGCGAAGCCGCCGATGGGGGTATTTTTCACACCAAGGAAGAAAGGGGTCGCCTTCAGTCCCTCATGGACTCTGGGCTTACGGATTTGTACCGTCACTTTAGTCCCGAAGAACAAGCATTCACTTGGTGGGACTACCGTGGTGGCTCGTTCCACCGTAAGCACGGACTACGCATCGACTTTATCTTGGCAACCGAAGGCTTGGACGTGCGGACTAAAGACGTGGTCATAGACCGAGACTATCGAAGAAAGATCGATGAGTTGACCCCCTCCGACCATGCCCCGGTTTACGCAGACATCGACTTTTAGGCGCCCCTCTTACATTTTTAAGATTTAATCATCTGGGCAAACAGTTGCCCAGTTACCACTTAATTTTTTTATCCTGCTTTTTGTTCAGCCTGAGTAATCTCTATTTTGCCTTAAACACCCGACCGAAATGTTTTAAAAACCGCGGCAGGCCATAGCAAAGCTATATTTAACGTGAGCTTTACTCCATTCGATGGTAATCTACGCCATCCGGAATCCAGCCATAACAAAAACCTTATATTTTTCAATGGCTTAACAAGATCAATCCTACGAAACAGGACTACCTTAGAGAGAACAAATGAAAGACCTGACACGCTATCGCAATATCGGCATTTTCGCCCACGTGGACGCTGGCAAAACCACGACCACAGAACGGATTCTTAAGCTGACAGGTAAGATCCATAAAATTGGTGAAGTTCATGATGGAGCGGCCACCACTGACTTTATGGAACAAGAACAAGAGCGTGGAATTACTATTCAATCCGCTGCGACAAGTTGTACTTGGGATGACCACAGACTCAACATCATTGATACACCAGGACACGTCGACTTCACTATTGAAGTTTACCGTTCATTGAAGGTGCTTGATGGCGGCGTTGGCGTCTTCTGCGGGTCTGGCGGGGTTGAGCCACAATCCGAAACAAACTGGCGCTATGCAAACGAATCTGAAGTAGCACGACTTATTTTCGTGAACAAGCTAGATCGTCTTGGCGCAGACTTCTACCGCGTTGTAGACCAAGTACGTAAAGTATTAGGGGCTAACGCTTTGGTTATGGCCCTGCCTATCGGCGAAGAAGACGGCTTCTGCGGTCTTGTAGATTTAATGACAGAAAAGGCTTGGATCTGGGACGACTCCAACGATCCAGAAGCTTATAATATTTCGGAAATTCCAGATGACCTGAAAGAAAAGGCAGCGGAATATCGCGAAGCATTGGTAGAAACCGCGCTAGAGCAAGACGACGACTTAATGGAGGCCTACTTAGAGGGTAATGAACCTTCTATCGACGACCTCAAGCGCTGCATCCGCAAGGGCACTATTGCACTAGACTTCTTCCCAACATTCTGTGGTTCCGCGTTTAAGAATAAAGGCGTCCAAAACGTCCTCAACGCGGTTGTAGATTATCTACCCAACCCAATGGAGGTTGAACCTCAGCCAGAAGTTGACTTGGAAGGTAACGAAACAGGCAGCTTTGCCATCGTTGATGCGAACGGCCCGCTACGCGCACTTGCATTCAAAATTATGGATGACCGTTACGGAGCGCTAACCTTTACGCGTATCTACTCCGGCAGTTTGAAAAAGGGCGACACCGTTCTGAATACCTTCACGGGTAAGAGCGAGCGTATTGGCCGAATCGTGGAAATGCATGCTGACACAAGAGAAGAGTTAGACATTGCACAAGCAGGCGATATTGTTGCTCTGCTCGGCATGAAAAATACGCAAACTGGCCACACGTTATGTGACCCAGTGAACCCAGCAACGCTAGAGCCCATGGTCTTCCCAGATCCAGTGATTTCTGTTGCTATTTCGCCTCGCGATAAGGCCGGTGCTGAAAAGATGGGTATTGCCCTATCTAAGATGATTGCAGAAGATCCATCTTTCTACGTAGAAACAGACGAAGAATCCGGAGAAACCATTATGCGAGGCATGGGTGAATTGCACCTCGACATTAAGGTCGACATCCTCAGACGTACTCACGGTATTGATGTTGATGTAGGTAAGCCACAGGTTGCTTATCGCGAAACCATTACCAAGCGTATTGAGGACACTTATACACACAAGAAGCAAACCGGTGGTTCTGGTCAATTCGCTAAAATTGACTACACCATTGAGCCGGGTGAGGTCGGCAGTGGTTACGAGTTCGAATCTAAGGTAACAGGCGGTAACGTACCTAGGGAATTCTGGCCCGCCGTTGAAAAGGCGTTCCGAGTTTCTATGGATGAAGGTACTTTAGCCGGATACCCATTATTGGACGTCAAAGTCATATTGACCGATGGTAGCTTCCACGCTGTGGATTCCTCTGCAATTGCATACGAATTGGCTGCTAAAGCCGCATACAGACAGTCTATTCCTAAGGCTGTTCCTCAGTTACTTGAGCCAGTGATGAAGGTAGACGTATTTACCCCAGACGATCACGTTGGTGACGTTATTGGTGACTTGAACCGTAGACGCGGCATGATTAAATCTCAAGAAGCGGGTATCACTGGCGTACGCGTGAAGGCAGACTGCCCATTATCTGAAATGTTTGGCTACATCGGCGACCTGCGCACTATGACTTCTGGTCGTGGTCAGTTCTCTATGGAGTTCTCACACTACGCACCATGTCCATCTAATGTGGCAGAGCAGGTTGTACAAGAAGTAAAGGAGCGTAAAGCCGCCAAATAATAGCGGAAGCTTTAACACTTGATAAGAACGGCATTAGGGTTTTCCCAAAGGCCGTTTTTTTTCGCCTAAAATTTGGACCGCTAACGCGCGACCAATTAGCTAAAGGGGGTAGTAACTAACTTGGTTTTAAGAAACACAGGTGCTAAATCAGCAAAAAAAGTTGTGGCTAGGAGGCCCGCGGGAGATTGGGCGTCAATTAGCGGGATAAATATTCAATGCTAATGCGTCTTTTTATGGGAAGGTAAAACGAAATTCTTAACGCTTTAAAGAAGTGGGGGGCGCATGCGAAGTACTCGCGGGTTGCGCCAGGCTCACTAGCCGTTGTGCTAACGAACCCAAATTCATGCAGCGCCTCTATAGCGTCATACGTTAAATCGAAAGTGTAAAACGTCTCCGTCTGACAAAACGTACTCTTTGCCCTCAAGCCGCCACCGGCCCGCATCTTTAGCACCGGACTCTCCGCCCAAGGTGATGTAGTCTTCAAACGCTATGCATTCTGCTCGAATAAAACCCTTCTCAAAATCCGTATGAATTACGCCAGCCGCTTGAGGTGCTTTGGCTCCTATAGGAACAGTCCACGAGCGCACTTCTTGCGGCCCAGCAGTAAAGTACTGGTGAAGCCCAAGCAGCTTATAACCCGCCCGAATTACTCGATTTAGGCCTGGCTCGGAAAGGTTTAGCTCTTGCAAAAATTCAGTCCGCTCTTCGTCTTCTAGTTCAGCGATATCTGATTCGATTTTATTACTCACCACCACAACTTCCGCGCCCTCGGCTTCAGCGATGCCGCAAACAATGTCTACCAAGGGGTTATTTTCTAAGCCATCTTCAGCAACATTGGCTATATATAAAATAGGCTTAGCAGTAATGAAGTGGAACTCATGCAGTGCCGCGTGCTCCTCTTCAGTCAACTCTACCGAACGCACTGGATCGCCTGCCTCTAGCGCGACTCTAACCTTGTCTAACAACAGCAGAGAGGCCTTAGCCTCTTTATCTCCTGAACTAGCAACACGACTCACTCTATCATGGACTTTTTGAATAGTGTCCAAGTCAGCCAAGGCCAACTCGGTGTTAATGATTTCAATATCGTCCGCTGGGGAAACCTTGCCGGAAACGTGCACTACATTATCGTCTTCGAAGCACCTAACTACGTGGGCCAGTGCTTGGGTTTCGCGTACGTGAGCCAAAAATTGATTGCCCAGACCTTCACCTTGAGACGCACCGGCAACGAGTCCGGCAATATCTACGAACTCCATGCTAGTTGGAATAATTTTCTTGGGCTTGACTATTTCAGCCAACTGCAGGAGACGAGGGTCTGGAACAGGTACAATCCCGGTATTGGGGTCAATTGTGCAGAACGGAAAATTTTCCGCATCGATACCCGCTCTGGTTAACGCATTAAAAAGTGTCGACTTGCCTACGTTGGGTAGACCTACAATGCCGCAATTAAATCCCACTATTGTTCTCCCAGAGAAATTCTGACAAATACATTTTAAAACTGGCCGACATTAAGAACCTAATGCAGAGCCGTTTCATTTTAAAAGAATGTTCGATTACCCGTCCTCATGGGCATCATCAGCGTTATTTACCGCTTCCTTTTGTGCCCTTTGAACAGCATCTCTTTTGCTTTTAACCTGCGCTTTTTGGTCAGCTTTTTCTTGCAGTTCTTTTTCCGAAAACGGTGAAGAATGTAATGCAGTCATAGCACTTTGCCATTTACCCAACACTATATCTGCAAGCAAAGCCTCAGCAAAGTTCCCAGATGCAGCGGTCAACTCACGCTCGCTTTGCGCCGGTGTTTGCTGAGTGAGGTAAGCGTTCACTTTGTCTTTAGAGCCGGGATGACCTACTCCAATGCGCAGTCTATGAAATTGATCTCGGTTGGCACAGCCAGCGCGAACACTCTTCACACCATTATGGCCGTTGTCACCACCGCCGCTTTTCAACTTCACTACGCCAGGATCAAAGGCTACTTCGTCATAGACGACTAATATTTCTTCGGGCTCGATCTTATAAAAACGTACCACCGCGCCACTAGAGTCGCCACTCAGATTCATGAAGGTGCTAGGTATGAGTAACCTGAGATCTACACCAGCAACAACCCCACGACCTATTTCGCCTTTAAACTTGGTGTCTTGAGCAAGCAGAATATTAAACCGATTAGCGAGTTCTCTGACCCAAACCGCACCTACATTGTGGCGAGTCTTCTCGTATTGAGAACCCGGATTACCCAATCCAACGATAAGTTTTAAAGAAGTCAATTTGTTTGACCAAAAGAGATCGGGAGAAGGATTTTTGCTGATAACAGCGAAGGTCGCCTTATTATTTGAATCAGAGCAACGCCGACTTTGCAGCAATTCGCGCTCAATAGTCTATGCGAATTGCTGAAAGTTTTAGCTAAACCGGACGGGAGTTTAACCCTAACCGCCTTCTTCACCAGCATCGTCAGACGCAGGTGGCTGCGCAGGCTCATCACTGATTTCTTCGTCATCACCACCGCGTCGTGCAGTAACACTGGCAACAGGAATGTCACGATCTTCGCCAAAGGCCAGTGCCGCAATTGCAACGCCTTCAGGAATGCTCAGATCACTAAGGTGAATCGAAACGCCAGCAGCAACTTCGGCCATATCAACTTCGATATATTCTGGCAAGGCTCCTGGCAAACATGTGATTTCCACTTCGGTCATGTTATGCGTCAGTGTGCCGCCTTCGGTCTTAACACCAACACAAACTTCTTCGTTGACGAAGTGTAATGGCACGCTTACGTTGATAGGCTTGTTTGCGCTAATGCGCAAGAAGTCGATATGAAGTAGGCGTTCATTCGCTGGGTTACGCTGCAAATCTCGCACAACCGCCTGCTCTGTTTTTCCACCTATGCTGAGATCGATAATCTGCGAGTAGAAAGCCTCAAACTGCATGGCTTTACCCATTTCGTTAGCCGATAGTGTGAGCATCTGAGGATCTTTACCTTCACCATAGATTATGCCGGGTACTTTTTCTTCCAAACGACGTAGACGGCGGCTCGCACCTTTTCCTACATCTGTTCGGAGTTCCGCGGTCAGTTGAATATTATCTGACATCTTGTATCTCCAAAGTCTTAATTGTCGTTGCTAGCTGATCTGCGACCAATCTGCCCGCTCTTTTACACCATGGGCGAGGAGCTTCGGTTATCGAAACATCGCGCTAATGGATTCTTCGTTGCTTACGCGCCGGATAGACTCGGCCAGTAAACGATCTAAACTTAACTGAAAAATTTTACTGCAGGCTTTCGCGTCTGCTGACAGCGGAATGGTATCTGTCACGATCATTCTGTCTAGCTTGGATGCAGCTATGCGCTCAATCGCTGGGCCAGAGAACACTGCATGAGTGATGTAACACACTACTTCTTTAGCGCCCTCAGCTTTTAAAGCTTCAGCGGCTGTGCATAGTGTCCCTGCAGTATCTACAATATCGTCAACAATGATACAGGTCTTACCTTCTACATCCCCGATAACGTTCATCACCTCAGTCACATTAGCTTGAGGACGGCGCTTATCAATAATAGCCAGATCTAGATCATCGATCTGCTTAGCTATCGCCCTTGCTCTGACCACTCCGCCCACATCTGGTGAAACGACGATGGGGTTGGAATATTTTTGGGCCAATATATGGTCGACTAGTACCGGCGAGCCATAAATGTTGTCTACTGGGATGTTGAAAAAACCCTGAATTTGATCTGCATGCAAATCTACTGTCAAAATTCTGTCTATACCCACAGTGCTGATCATATCAGCCACAACTTTAGCACTGATCGCAACCCGGGCCGAGCGAGGCCTTCTATCCTGGCGTGCATATCCAAAATAAGGCACAACTGCGGTTACTCGGTGGGCTGAGGCGCGATGACATGCGTCAGCCATAATCAAAAGTTCCATCAGGTTATCGCTGGTTGGCGCACAAGTGGATTGCAGCAAGAACACATCTTTGCCGCGAACATTTTCGTGTATTTCTACAGTGACTTCACCGTCACTAAAACGGCCCACATCCGCTTGACCTAGGTCTAGATGCAGTTGTTTGGCAACTCTGGCAGACAAATCTTTGTTCGCACCACCAGAAAACAACATCAAATTAGCCATTTCACTTTCCCCAAGTGTTTTCGCAAAGACCGTGATCTCGAACAAATAACAGTATGAATGGCTGGGGTGGCAGGATTCGAACCTGCGCATGCCGGGATCAAAACCCGGTGCCTTACCGCTTGGCGACACCCCAATAACTTTTGTGCAATAGATTTCAACAGAGCGTGAGATCTCTACACGTAATCCTTGCTCGACAGCAACGCATACGTGCTCTCTTACTCTAAATTCTATTCCCTTTCTTTTTTGTCTTTTTTTACCCTACTTGAAGACCCGAAAACGTCGCCAAGAGTAGGGACAAAATACTGAAAGTAACTGTACACCTCTCAGTTGCTAGGATCTTTACAGCCCCTTTTTCAAGCGCGCTATTCTCCAGATAGCACTACGAAGTGTCAAACACCTTTGCAGCTAAACAGCCCCTAAACGACTTCTAAACAACAAACGAGGCATTGTTCTTAGCAGTTTTTCTCATCCGGGACTTTTTCGGGCAATAATCAATCTCAGCTGCAGATCTAGACCCGCTATAGTTATTCCACTTGGCCGCCAGCCCCACTCTTCTTGCACATGACCGGCATAGCTCACAGACCAACCTGCTTGAGAAAACTTCATCAATCGACCCAGTTTATCCTTTTCAGCAGATTCAACCACAGCATTAGGCGCAACAATGCCTTTAACCCAATAGGGGAAAACTTCAATGGGCGCAGACCAACCTAGCTGTCGTTGCATAATTTCGCTCGGAATACCTCGCTCGATCACCTCAGTTCCTTGTGTCAGCTCAGCGTAGATTGATGTCCCAGTAATCGATGTGCGACCTACGCCTAGTGGCCCCCAAAGGTCCATTTGAAAATTTTCAGCCTGCTGAATCCAACGAAAACGTGCGGTAGTGCGCTGTTCAGGCTGAATAACGATTAATTTGCCCGTAATAGTATAGCTTTCCGCGGCCACTCTGAGACTTTTAGGCGGCAGCCCGGCACAGCCGGCCAAAAACAAAACTGAAACACTGATTTGGAGGCTCCGAGCTAACAAATTCGAGCAGACAGCGGCTTTGTCGGTTATGAAGCGCTCACTGCGTGTTCGTATATCGGAGGTAAATTTCATATTGGGCTAAATCCAAATATAGGTTTGAGAACTAAAGAATTGAGCAACCTTGCATCTCGCATACTCGCTTTCCCAGCTTGCGCATTGAAAACCGACCCATACGGCAAACATAAATCTAAGATCAAGGGACTAATGGCTTGAGTCACCTTCTGTTATCATCGATAAATATTTTCTGCAGCTTCTACATTCATGAGCATATTGGCATACGGTTTAAATTATCGCACCGCCTCGCTAGATCTTAGAGAGCGCATAGCCTTTCCCGAAGAAAAGTTAGCTCAAGCGCTGAAATCTGTGACCAATGACATTTCAAGCGTCTCAGAAGTTGCAATTATTTCTACCTGCAACAGAACAGAGTTTTATTGCGCCGCGGATCCAAATAGCGGTGAAGACATATCGCACTGGCTGGCAGACACCCGCCTCATTGCGTTGAATGAGCTTGAAAACGCCAGCTATCAATATTGGGATCATGATGCTGCCCATCATATTATCAGAGTTGCTTCAGGCTTAGACTCACAAATGCTTGGCGAGCCACAGATTATGGGGCAGGTCAAATCTGCCTACGACATAGCACGCGCTTGCGGGACTATCGGCCCAGAGTTGAACCTGCTGTCTAAAATTACATTGCAAACAGCCAAACAGATTCGCAGCGAAACTGACATCGGTAAAAACCCAATTTCCATCGCCTACGCTGCAGTATCTATGGCAGGCAAGATTTTTGAAAATTTGAGTACCAAGAAAGCATTGCTACTTGGCGCTGGCGAGACCATCGGCTTAGTTGCAGATCATCTAGCTGCCAGAAAAATTGGCTCTATGACCATTGCCAACAGAACCCTAGCCAACGCTCAACTACTGGCATCAAAATACAATGCGCAATCTATCCAGCTTACTGAAATAGCTGGAGTGTTGCATGAGTATGATGTCGTCATCGCATCCACCGGTAGCAGCCTGCCAGTGTTAGCTAAAGTTGCTGTCGAAGCAGCAATAAAGAAGCGCAAGCGACGCCCCATGTTCATGGTCGACATTGCGGTCCCGAGAGATATTGAAGCTGGGGTAGCGGCACTGCCAGACGTATACCTTTATACTATTGATGACCTCACAGAGATCGTTCAAAGGAATCTTGCGCAACGCCAAACAGCAGCAGCAGATGCCGAAAATATCGTGGCGAGCGGCGCGAAAGATTTTGAAAGGGAGAAGCGCGTGCGACAAGATAAAAACCTCCTCACTTACTTTCGAACCCAAGCAAATGACATTCGCGAAGCAGAAGTCGCGCGCGCGCTACGCGACATAGCCAAGGGCGGTGATGCAAAAGCAGCAATTTTGCGTTTAGGACAGAACTTAACTAACAAGCTAATTCATCCGACTACTGCTGCTATGCGCGAGGCCAGCGCTGAGGGTCGTAGAGACTTACTAAGCTACCTGGGTAGCATTTATGCGCCCTATGAGGACCATTCAATGCGTCCGCTCACAGACAACATTGTGTCCGGAGAAGCTCAAGCAGGGACTAACTCTACGACCACTCTACCGACCAAACAAGAAGACTAAATATGATCTTGTCCGAATCCATGATGTCTAAATTGGGCAGCCTTACGGACCGCTTTGAAGAGGTATCCGCGTTGCTGTCTGATGCAGAAGTGATGTCTAACCGAGAAAAATTTACAGCGCTCTCCAAAGAATATGCTGAAATTGAACCCGTAGTCCTGTGCTACCAAGAAGTGACCGGCCTCAACGAAAATCTTGAAGACAGTAAAGTGCTGCTAGAAGATGATGATGTCGAAATGCGCCAATTAGCTGAATTGGACATTCAGGAAAGCAAAGAAAAACTCAATGACTTAACGCAAAGACTACAAACCCTTTTGCTGCCTAGAGACCCAAACGATCACTCCAACGTGTTTTTGGAAATTCGTGCCGGCACCGGTGGTGACGAAGCCGCATTATTCTCTGGCAGTCTTTTCCGCATGTATAATAAGTTTGCAGAAAATCAGGGCTGGCGTGTAGAAGTTCTAAATGAGCGTCCTGGCGAACACGGCGGTTACAAAGAGATAATCTCGCGCATTGAAGGGAGTGATGTTTACAGTCAGCTGAAATTTGAATCAGGCGCCCATCGCGTACAACGAGTACCAGAAACTGAATCCCAGGGCCGGGTACACACCTCGGCATGCACCGTTGCGATAATGCCTGAAGTAGATGAAATTAGCGCTATCGCAATTGAAAAGAAGGACCTGCGCGAAGATACCTTTAGAGCCTCTGGCGCCGGCGGACAACACGTTAACAAAACAGATTCTGCTATTCGATTAACTCACCTGCCTACGGGCACTGTTGTAGAGTGCCAAGATGAGCGCTCTCAACACAAAAACCGAGCTAGGGCTATGTCGCTGTTGCAATCGAGGTTATTGGATGCCGCTCAGAGCAAACAGCAAACCGAGCAAGCAGCCAACCGACGTCAGTTAGTCGGCTCTGGTGATCGCTCGGAACGCATTCGCACTTACAATTTTCCTCAAGGGCGCGTCACCGATCACCGCATTAATCTGACGCTGTACAAACTGGATGAAGTTATCGAAGGTGATCTTAATTCAATAGTCGACCCGCTGATCCAGGAACACCAAGCGGACCTGCTGCAGAACCTTTCTGAAGATTAATCGATAGTGGCTGAGTCTAAGGCAAATACAAACGCCAGTGAGATTTTGACCACTGGCCAGTGGATTAAACAACAGGATGATCTGCCCAGACTGGACTGCGAGTTGACGCTTTGTTATATATTAGGTGTTAACCGTGCGAGCGTTTTGGCGTGCCCAGAGAGGCCCCTCTCTGCAGACCAGCTTATAGAAACAAACCGGTGGGCTGACTCGCTGCGCAATGATGTGCCTTTCGCTTACTTAGCCGGCGAGCAAGAATTTTGGGGCCTCAAGCTTGCTGTATCACGAAACGTTTTGGTGCCACGACCAGAAACTGAACTATTGGTCGAATGTGCCTTGACGCTGATAAAAAGTGGAACAAATATTTTAGACCTGGGTACGGGTAGTGGTGCTATCGCATTGGCTATTGCCAGCGAGCGCCCAGATATCAAAGTTACTGGTTCTGATATTTCCATTGATGCGCTGCTAGTAGCAAAAAAAAATTCAATGAGCCTAGACATTGACGTTACTCTAAAACAAAGCAGTTGGTTTGAAAGTTTGACTGGGCACTGGCAAATAATTGTTAGCAATCCTCCTTATATCGACCCTGGTGACCCTCATCTAAAGCATCTGCATGCTGAACCTCAACAAGCGCTGATCGCGGACGAACAGGGCGTGGCCGACTTAAGAAAAATTATCGCTGAAGCACCAAATTATTTAAAAAATAAAGGTTGGCTATTGCTGGAACATGGCTTTGATCAAGCCCAACAAGTTCGATTACTGCTAGAGCAAAGTGGTTTTCAAGCGGTGGGCTCGCACAGAGATCTGGCTAATATTGAGCGAGTCACTCTAGGCCAATATATCTATGAATGACGAGCAGTTACTCCGATTTAGCCGACAGATTATGTTGCCTGATTTTGATATAGTCGGACAAGAGCGTCTGCTGGACGCGAAAATATTATTGATTGGACTCGGCGGCTTAGGCTCCCCTATTGCGATGTATTTAGCCGCTGCGGGCGTTGGAGAAATGGTATTGGTCGATGACGATCAAGTAGACGCCTCAAATCTACAAAGACAAATTGCCCACAGAGAAAAAGATGTGGGAATTAACAAAGCCCAGTCAGCAGCAAAAATTGTAAAGGACCTTAACAGCAATACTCGGGTCACAGTTATTGAGCGACGATTAAAGAGTACAGCACTTACCAGCCAGATCGACTATGTAGACTTAGTCATTGACGCGACCGACAACTTCGATAGCAGGTAT
This sequence comes from uncultured Gammaproteobacteria bacterium, assembly GCA_913043815.1. GTDB lineage: Bacteria > Pseudomonadota > Gammaproteobacteria > Pseudomonadales > Azotimanducaceae > UBA4421. Next base: position 23,862 of record CAJWNY010000020.1, on the reverse strand, counting down.
TTGATCAACCGACTCTGTTGGCAGACTAACACACCACTAGTTTCTGGCGCTGCCATTCGCTGGGAAGGGCAAATTTCCGTATTTGACCCTACAAATGCTGGCTCTCCTTGTTATCAATGCTTGTATCCAGAAACTGATGCGACTAACGACGGCACCGCTTTAAACTGTTCGGAGAATGGTGTCATTGCCCCATTGGTTGGCATCATAGGCAGCTGCCAAGCGTTGGAAGCGATAAAATATCTAGCGGGCGTGGGAAGCAGCTTAGTGGGCTTCACCCTATTCTTTGACGGTAAGTATATGGAATGGCGCAGACTCAAATTGAGTAAAGCAAAAGAATGTCCAATTTGCTCATAAATCCGAATACGAGAAAATTAAGGCGCTGCAACTAAGCCAAGTTGGCCTAGCAGTTGCGCGCACACTTTTTCTTTAACGTCAGGCATATTCGCGCCGCCGTGATGATCCACCATATGAGTCACGGTGATATCTGTTAGGCCGCAGGGATTTATTTGGCTGAATGGCGTCAGATCCATATCTACGTTCAAACTCAAACCGTGATAACTGCAGCTTTTACTTACGCGAAGACCAAGAGAAGCTATTTTGGCATTATCTATATACACACCAGGCGCATCTTTTCGCAGGCGACTGGAGAGATTGTATTGCTCAAGAACCGCTTGGATAGAAGCCTCCATGCGTGAAACAAGTTCTCTAACGCCAAGACCGAGACGTCGCAGATCTAGCAGCAAATAAACCGTGAGCTGACCTGGCCCGTGATAGGTAACTTGACCCCCACGATTTGACTGCACTACAGGAATACTACCGGGAAACAGGATGTGCTCAGCTTTACCGGCCTGTCCCTGAGTAAAGACTGGGCGGTGCTCTGTTAACCATATTTCGTCTATAGCGTTCGAACTGCGCAAGCGAGTGAATTCCTGCATGCGCGCATAAACTGGCTCGTAGACGGTCTCACCAAGGTCAACTATCTTTACTTGATGTAAAGAATAGAAACTCATTCAAATAACCATACGTACAGCGACATCTATGATTAGGTCATCATACATTTCTTTAAGTTGTACCGGCCCTTGAGCCATCAGGTTGATCCGCACAGAAATAAATTTGTCACCGCTACTCTTGCGTATATTTATATCGTCTGGACAGACATCTGGCGCGTGCTTGCGCACGATATCGATAACTCGATTTGTCACTCCCTCATCGATGCGGCAAATCACCTTAATTGGATAGCGGCAAGGAAACTCTATTTCAGGGGTTTTAGTCATCGCCAAACATAGACTCAAAGAGAAGAAAAACAAAGTCACCAAACCTTGAGACTATGCCTGCTTCGGGCACATCAACTAAGGTAACCACTTCGCCCTGGTAGATTACTTTATCTGCCAGAACCAGTTTGAGTTGGCCGACAATTTGGCCAGCAACTAACGGCGCCTCTAACTCGACCGGGACAGAAATCTCTGCTTGAATGTCTTTGTAGTAGCCGCGTGGCACTGTCACAGCCACTTCTTCAACAACACCGAGACCTACGCTTTCAAGGGTGCCGTAAAACACTGGCTCAGCGCGCAGTTCAGAATAAGCCTCATAAAGCGTCTGAGTTTCGAAATTCCTAAAGCCAAAGGACAAAAGTTTTTGGCTCTCGCGAAGACGCGCTTCATCACCAGTAGTGCCAAGCACGACACTGATCAAACGCATTCCGTTACGCTCGGCGGAAGCAACCAAACAATAACCTGCATCTTTGGTAAAGCCTGTCTTCACCCCATCTACAGACCGGTCACGCCAAAGCAGTTTATTTCTATTTGGTTGATCAATGTCGTTATATTTGAAACGCTTTTCAGAATAGAGTTTGTATTGCTCCGGGTGATCGTTAATAAGCGCACGTGTCAACTTCGCTAAATCTTTAGCTGTGCTGTAATGATTATCATTAGGCAGTCCTGTGGGATTTTCAAAATTTGTGTCGTTCATTCCTAGGGCTTTTGCTTGCTTGTTCATCAAACCGGCAAAATCGAATTCACTTCCGGCAATATGTTCTGCTAACGCGACACTTGCATCGTTGCCTGATTGAATAATGACTCCTTTCAAAAGATCCCCAACAGATACACGCGTCCCTTCACGGATAAACATTTTTGACCCTCCCGTACGCCAGGCATTAACACTGATCTGCACCTCCTCTTCCACTCCGAGGCGACCCAGGTTGATTTCTTGCTCAACAAGATAACCGGTCATTATTTTGGTCAAACTAGCAGGCGCCTTGCGCTGATCCGAGTTTTTTTCGGCAAGCACCTTATTAGTTTTAGCATCAAGCAATATGAAGGAGGTTGCTTGAATATTCGGCGGCGGCAATGTGAGTGGTTTCTGGGCAACAGAACCTCCAGCAAAAAGAGTCAGAAGGAATAACGAGGCCAAGGAATTGAGAATAGAGGCTCTAGGCATTTTTTTTGCATGTTTCTATTGCGAACGATCCGTCATTCTAACATCCATAAACCTTGGGAGCTAAATTTTGCGGCCAGTTTCTAGCACAAGGGAAGGACACCTAAAAAATAGCCAGACAAGAGGTTCGACAAACCGCAAAAGAAGCCGTCGATAATAAGCAGGCAAGACAGGCCAAAATAAGCATCGCGAAAATTACTGACACAGATGCTAACGCTAATTAATTAGTGGCCCATATATTTAATCGCCCTAACCCGAGCGTTGCAACCAAGGCTCTTAGCCGCTCGATAGGTGCTCCACCAAATACAGGCCCGACCTGTAATCGATAAATGCCACTACTGCTCAGTTTAACCACTTCTACGGCGATACCGGATGTGGCCAACAGTCGGCTTTTGGCCAACTGTGCATTATTAAGATCGTCAAAGTCACCGACCTGAACTAAAAACGTCGCTTCGTTTTCATTTATCGTTTCTACTCGCACCCGAGCGGTACCCTTTTCATGGAAGTCGAGCTTCACTGCTGCGGCGAAAGATAGGTCGATAATTCTATTACTGTGAAAGGGACCCCGATCATTAATGCGCAATATTGTACTTTGACCATTAGCAAGATTTGTTACCCGCGCGAATACGGGGATTGGCAATGAGCGATGCGCCGCAGTGAGGGTAAACATATCGAACGGTTCGCCACTTGAAGTGGACCGCCCATGGAACTTGGTTCCGTACCAAGACGCATTACCTTCTTCGAGGTAACCCTCTGATGATGGGAGTGTCTCATATTCCTTGCCCCAAACACTGTAGGAGGCTGGGTTGCCCCGAGCGCTGGGGGACAAATCTACCACTAAAGGATTTTCTAAGTTTGCCAATTGCTCCATTGCTGTGGCGCTTAACCTTGGTGCTGCATCATGATCTTGGTCATAAAGTCCAGAGTTGCTCGGAGACTGCGTCGCGCACCCCACCAACAAACTAAACAGCAAACTGATCCAACCTAATCGCTTCACTCCGCCTCGCCTGATTGCGCCCGCAGTTCACGAATAGTTTCGCTTAACTGATAAACTGCCATAGCATAAAGTCTGCTGTGGTTATAGCGCGTAATGACATAAAAGTCGTCGAAGCCTAACCAAAAATCTGCTCCAACAAGTTGGCCCATGCGCATTAACATCGCGCTACGCTGCAAATCTTCACTCATAGAGACGGGTAGGTTAACGCCTAGATCTTGCCATTGTTGCAGGGTTTTGTTGGGCTTTAGCGAGCTATTGGCCAGTTCTAAAATCTCTGGGGTGACTTCTTTAACGCTTATTTTTTCGGTAACGACACCATCTCCCTGCCAGCCGTGACGAGCAAAATAGTTTGCTACGCTACCAATTGCATCCACTTTATTCGACCAAATATCTCGCACGCCGTCGTCATCAAAATCTACCGCATAGTTTCGATAGCTTGATGAAATGAACTGACCATATCCCATCGCCCCAGCGTATGAGCCCTTTAAGCTCATGGGACGCTTGCCCTCTTCGCGGGCCAGCAACAACAATTGAGTGAGTTCACTAAGAAAAAACTGAGCCCTTGGCGGATAATCAAAGCCTAGAGTCGCTAATGCATCAACCACCCGGTAGGAACCGGTAATGCGGCCATAACGGGTCTCTACCCCAATAATTGCTACAATAATAGCGGCGTCAACACCGTAAACCTTTTCTGCGCGAGCAAGAGTCTCTGAATTTTCTTGCCAGAATTGCAACCCTAATTTGACTCTAGGTTGGTCAACCAAAATTTCCCGATACTCATACCACTGCAACCGTTTTTCTGCTGGCCGAGACATTAATTCAATAATTTTGTCTTTCTTTTCGGCTTGACGAAATATTTCTTCTAGCGCCTGGCGGGAGAAGTCATGCTCAGCAACAAGAGAGTCAACATACGAATCAACTGCGGGCCGACCAACATAGTCACCTATTGCATAAGCTGACGATCCTTCGAAGCATATCAACGCGCTTACCACGAAACGGGGAAGAGTTTTGAAGCAATGACCTAATATTTGAAAAAAAATAAATTCTCCCTACCACGCCTTATGTGTGCGCATAGACATTATAATGCCAAAACCTGCCATCAAAGTGATCGCCGAGGTGCCACCGTAGCTGACTAAAGGCAACGGCACACCTACTACCGGTAGTATGCCACTGACCATAGCTATATTAACGAACAAATAGATAAAAAACGTCATGACCAGAGCGCCTGCGACCAATCGACCGAAAGTACTACCCGCTTGGGCCGCTAAAAATAAGCCTCGCGCAATAATCAATAGGTAGAGCGTTAACAAAAATGCTACGCCAACGAAACCTAGCTCTTCACCCACTACAGCAACAATGAAGTCTGTTCTAGCTTCGGGCAAAAAATCTAAGTAACTTTGACTTCCCTGATACAGTCCTTTGCCAAAAACACCACCGGAACCAATAGCCGTAGTAGATTGAATGATATTCCAGCCTGCCCCCAAAGGATCACTCTGAGGATCAAATAGAGTCAAGATTCGCTGCTGCTGATAGTCCTTGAGGACGAACTGCCAAAGCAGAGGTGCAGCCGCCGCAATGAGCGCAAAGGCGCCAAAAATCCAGCGCCAAGATAGCCCTGCCAGCAATAAGACTGCCACACCAGCTCCCGCAACCAAAATACTGGTGCCCAGATCTGGCTCGACACCAATTAGAAAAGCGGGCACGGCAATAATGAGCAAACTAAACAAAGTATGTTTTAGCGAAGGAGGAAGCATTCTTTGCTGTAAATACCAAGCAACGGCCATGGGAACAGCAATCTTCATTAGCTCGGAAGGCTGGAATCTGAACAGGCCAGGGATATCTATCCAGCGTTGTGAGCCCTTTACCTTTACGCCTACGACTAAAACTAAAATCAATAAACCTAACCCAACCAGATAGATAAAAGGTGCCCAACGCAGGTAAATTGCTGGCGGCAATTGAGCGGCTATTATTAATGCCGCATAAGCCAAACCCATACGTCGCACTTGGGCGTAAAATAATGCGTCGTTGCCATCTACGGCGCTGCTTAAAATAACCAAGCCGAAAAGCACCACGCCCGTTATTAACAACAACAACATCGGATCCACGTGGATTCGTGCGTACCAACTTGAAGCCGCCCCAGAGGAGTAGCTTGGTAAACTTCTTTGGAAATCTAGGCTCATAGTAACGACACAGAAATTTGCATTTAGCGAATTCTCGCTATGTCTTTTGCCAAGTGCGCGTCAATAACAGCCTTAGCTACCGGCGCTGCAACAGAACTGCCACCGCCGCCGTTTTCAACGAGCACTGCAACAGCGATAGTTGGATTATCAACGGGAGCAAAGGCAATGAACCATGCATGCTTGCGACGAAACTCTGAGAGTTTTCCTTCGTCATACACTTCGCCCTGATTGATCTCCACCACCTGAGAGGTTCCGGATTTACCTGCCATACGATAGCCGATATTTTGGCCAATGTAGGCCCAAGCTGTGCCATTTCCACGGAAGCCTTTGCCGCCCCGATGAACCACGTCTTCCATAGAATCAACCATGTTTTCCCAATCTTCTTCACTAATCCCGACAATTTGCAAAGGTTCATCAACTCCGATCATTTCATCAATGGAGGGATCGCCAGACATAAGCATTTTAGGCCGAACCACTTTACCGCGGTTAGCGATAGTGGCGGCCACTGCAGCCATTTGTAAGGGCGTAGCCAAAAGGTCTCCTTGACCAATACCTAAGTTCACCGAGTCTCCTGGATACCAAGGTTGATTTTTGACCTTTCGTTTCCATTCAGGAGTAGGTAATAAACCGCTACTAGCTTGAGGTATGTCTAGCGCTAAATTGCGACCGAAACCAAATTGACGCGCAAAACTGAGTAACGAATTAACTTCCATACGACTGGCTAGGTCGTAAAAATAGACATTGGAGGATCGATATATCGCCCTATTCAGATTTACTTCGCCTTGACCGCCCGAGTCGTCCTTAGTCCAGGACCAATCTCTATAGACGCGTTCTTGACCAGACAATTTGAACCAACCCTTGTCGTCTATTGTCTCTTTCCAATCCGTTGTTGACGAACTGATGCCGGCTAAACCAACAACCGGTTTAAATGTGGAACCCGGAGCGTATTGGCCGTTAACCGCTCGGTTAAAAAGCGGTACGTAGATAGAATTGCTTATCTCTTTGAACTGAGAGGGCGATATACCACTAACGAAAAGATTGGGGTCGTAACTGGGTTGGCTGACCATCGCCAAAACGCCACCAGTGGCTGGATCTAATGCCACTACTGCCCCGCGCCGACCATCTAGCGCATCAACACTTACAGCTTGTAATTTGCTGTCTAAGTGCAGAATTAAATTTTGACCTGTCTGCGCGCCTTGCACATCTAATACGCGGCGTACTCGACCATAGGCATCTGTTTCTACCTTTTGGTAACCGACTTTTCCATGCAAGCTTTTTTCATAGAACGCTTCAACTCCGCGCTTACCAATGAATTGTGAACCTCTATATTGCACTGGCTGAACAGTCTGTAGATCTTCTTTAGTCAAGCGTCTTACTGAACCTACAGCGTGGGCAGCTATAGAACCCATCGGGTAGGAGCGAACAAGGTGACTCATAACCTCTATACCGGGAAGGCGATGACGATTCACAGCTAACAAAGACACTTGTTTTTCTGAGAGAGCTTCTAAAATTACAACTGCGGCGTCTGTTCTGCTTCGCTTTGCCAACTCTGCGCGAATTTTTTCAACCTGCTGTGGATCAAGGGACAAAATTTTAATAATGGAGCTTAATAGGTCTTCGATGTCCTCCACACGCTCGGCTACAACGGCTAATGAGAAAGAAGTTTGATTGTCCGCTAACAAACGGCCATTACGGTCATAGATCATCCCTCTTGAAGGCGCCAAGGTTTGGATTTGGGTGCGATTATTATCTGCACGCAGCTGATAAGTTTCATGCTCAACCACTTGCAGGGTCAGCATGCGCGCAACCAGTGTGGCAAACAGGATAACTACTAATGCAAATAAAATTATTGCTCTACCAATGAACATTTCTTGTTCACGGCCTGAGTCCTTTATCGATAATTCTACTAACAATTAGCCATCCTCATACGCGATGATAAGGGTGCCCGGCGCTAATGCTCCAGGCCCGATATACAGCTTCGGCTAATATTACGCGAACCATATAGTGAGGAAAGGTTAGCTTAGATAAAGAAATTTTTTGATTGGCGCGACCGAGCACCTCTTTGGCAAGCCCATCTGCGCCACCGATAAGAAAAGCAATGTCTCTCCCGTCCATTTGCCACTCCTTTAGGCTGTAAGCCAAATCCACACTGCTGCATGAAGCTCCGTGCTCATCCAGTACTATAACCCAATCATTTTTGCCAATTTGCGCTAATAACTTCTGCGCTTCGTCTTGCTGGTATTTTGCCGGGTTAGCGTGATGACGTGGCGCTTGCATTTCTAGTAGCGTCAGAGGCATTTCGCGAGGCATGCGTTTAGCGTACTCCTCGAACCCAGTCTTGATCCAACCAGGGCACTTATTACCGATAGATAATATGCGTATTTTCATTGATTTTGGTTAAATTGATATTAGTCGATAAATGCCATCTATTCTAATTCAGCGCGTTCCATTTCTGGCTTGCTGCGACTAGAAATTTCCGTCCACAAGCGCTCAATCTCATAGAAACTACGTGCCTCAATATTCATTACATGAACCAGTACGTCGCCTAAATCTACAAGCACCCAGTCGTAACTTTCACGGCCTTCAATACCTAAAGGTTGAATGCCAATAGCCTTTGCGGATTCACTAACATTGTCTACGATCGCTTTCACGTGGCGATTGGAATTACCACTGGTCAGGACCATATAGTCTGTCATTGGTGTGAGCGACGCCACATCCAGAGAGACAATGTCTACGCCTTTTAAGTCTTCGATGGCTGCGGTAACGTGATCACGTAATGCACTTGGGTTCAAACGATACTCTCCGTTGTGGTGTAGAGTTGATGTTGTTCAATATATTGATTCACTTTCGGCGCCAATAGATCAGAAACACTCTGACCCAAACTCAGTTGCCGGCGTATAAATGTTGCCGAAACTTCCGACATTGGCAGCAGCAATCTTAACATTTGACCAACCTTGCTATGATCTATTTTTTCGCACCGACGCCGGGCAAAAAAGTTTACCAGATTGGGCTCTTCTGCGGTCATTTGTCCTGGCCTATCTAATACAACCAAGTTGCATAAATTAGTAATTTCGTTCCAGCGATACCAAGACGTAAGTGTAACGTAGGAATCGTGACCAAGAATCCACACTGGCGCAGAACTATCTTCGCCAGCGGCGCTTTTATCTGCGGCAATAGCTGCGAGCGTGTCAAAGGAATAAGAAGTCCCCGGTCTATTCAGTTCGCGATCGTCTGCTATCAAGCTGCTGTGCTCGGCGCAAGCAAGTTGCAGCATTTTCCAGCGATGTTCCTTGGAAGTCTGCGATGGCATTCTGTGTCCCGGGCGGGCCGACAACAGCATGCGAATAGAACTCAAGCCCAACTCAGACGCCACTGAGAGCGCTGCGTGGGTATGTCCGCTATGCACCGGATCGAATGTGCCCCCGAATATCCCAATCACTAATTATGCGCTCTATGCACTTTAACGATGGCGGATTTCTCCGTTGCCGAAGACGACGTATTTTTGTGATGTAAGTCCTTCCAAGCCAACGGGCCCACGCGCGTGGATCTTGTCTGTAGAAATACCCACTTCAGCACCCAAACCATACTCAAAACCGTCGGCAAACTGGGTAGAGGCATTTATCATGACCGATGCTGAATCTACCTCGGCAATGAAACGCCGGGAATTAGCAAAGCTCCGAGTGACAATGACGTCAGTATGCTGGGAGCCAAATTCGTTTATATGTGCTATCGCTGCATCTAAATCTACGACTACCTTTATTGCTAAAATAGGCCCTAAATATTCAGTGCTCCAATCCTGCTCGGTGGCTGACTTCATCTGAGTAATATTACGCGCAATCTGGCAGCCGCGTAATTCAACACCGGCATTTACGTATTGCTCAGCAAGCGAGGGCAAAATTTCTAAGGCACTTTGTTCGTGTATCAGCAAAGTTTCCAGTGCATTACAAACCGCATATTTTTCAACCTTAGAGTTAAAGGCTATATTGCACGCCATAACAGCATCAACGTCGGCATCAATGAACACATGGCAAATGCCATCCAAGTGCTTAATGACAGGTATAGTAGCTTCTTTAGAGATGCGATCTATTAGACTCTTGCCACCTCTTGGCACAATAACGTCTACAAAGTTATCTAACTGAATGAGTTCGCCTACGGCGGCGCGATCCGTTCTATTGATCAACTGCACACATGCCGAGGGAAGGCCCGCTGCTTTTAACCCTGCGGCCACGCATTTGGCAATTGCCTGATTTGAGTGAAAGGCCTCAGAGCCGCCGCGCAAAATACAGGCATTGCCGGACTTCAGCGAGAGACTTGCAGCGTCCACTGTGACATTAGGGCGAGATTCGTAGATCATGCCTATTACGCCAAGGGGCACACGCATTTTGCCAACCTGAATACCACTAGGGCGAAAGCTAAAGTCAGACATCTCTCCTACCGGATCTTTCAAAGCATTCACTTGAAGAAGACCCTCAATCATTTGATCAATGCCTTTGTCGTCAACAAACAGGCGTTCGATCAGCGGCTGATCGACGGCGTTTGCCTGCGCAGCCTGCATGTCTTGGTCATTCGCCTGCTTAATATCTTCTCGAGCAACATCTGCGCCTTCAGCAATTGCTTTAAGCGCAGCAGATTTGGTTGCAGACGAGGCCGCCCCAATAACACGGGAGGCATCTCTGGCAGCGCGCCCAACACGCTGCATATAGCTTTTAATATTTGTATCCATCCTGTCTATTATAGGGGTAAAAGCAGCAGTCCTCACCTATGCAATCTGTAAAAATGCCGAATCAATGCCTTGCTTTTGGTCTAGCTTAACTAGATCAACAACCTGCCTACTGGCCAAACTTGGTCACCAACCGCTCTAGCTCAGCTAGTCGCTCTATAGGCCCATCCATCTGTAAGAGTGTTTGCTTTATTTCCGGCTCTATTGGCAAAAGGTCTGCAAGGCGATAACTCACTGAACGCGCCTCATCTAATCTAATAGGCGGATTTAGTTGTTGGATCAATGGGTGTTGCATAAGATCTCGAAGAACCGCAACCAAAGGGTCATGCACTAAGTTCAATTCGCCCAAAGGCTCGTCGACAGCAAACTCTACCGTGGCTTTTAACAAACCATCCTTTTGTATATATGATTCTTTGATAGAAAACTTACGCCCACCTTGGGCGACTATACCCAGCAAACCATTATCTGCCTGATTAAAATCAACAATTTTTGCCTCTGTACCTACGCGAAAGACATCAGGCAAAGGGTCAGCACCTTTATTCGCTACATCACTACCCGTACGCAACAGAACAACACCAAAATTAACTTGATTGCGCATACACCAGCGAACCATATCTACATAACGCGGCTCAAAAATACGCAGAGGCAACACTCCTTCGGGAAACAGAACCGTGCTCAGTGGAAAGAGGGGGATTTCGGGTAACTCTAGCCCGCCGCGCTCTTTATCGTTAGCAATAGCTTCTGCCAAGTGCTGACTCCTCAATTATCTAAATTATGGTGACTGGTACTTTCCGTAACTATAACTAGCCTAGACTAACGCCGCCAATGTTATGCTTCATTCCGAAGAACACCCTGCCACATTAGGCTAATACAAATAACACTTCTTCGCATATCTCTGAGGCATCTGCTACCGGCGGCTAAAACTCAAGCTAAAGCCATAGCTGAAACTTAGACTACGCATATAAAGGAAAGAAAGCATTGGAATGGTTACAAGTACTGGTACTGGCTTTGGTGCAGGGCATTACGGAATTTTTGCCGGTTTCGAGCTCTGCTCACTTGGTACTGCCCGCGCAACTCACAAGTTGGCCAGATCAAGGATTGGCATTTGATGTTGCTGTGCATTTTGGCACCCTCATTGCGGTGCTAGCGTATTTTCGCACAGACCTACTAGCCATGTTGTGGGCCGTAGGGCAGGCTCCAGCAGTATATGCTGCGCGCTCAGAGCAAGCATCGCTTAACGCTGAGACAAAAAGAGCAGCCATAGGTATAGAGCAAGTACTAAAACTTGCGCTAGCCACATTACCCGTCGTCATCATAGGAGTGCTTGGCAAGGAATTTATTCAAGGGCAACTTCGTACGATACCGGTAATTGCAACGACAACAATGTTATTTGGGGCCGCGCTTTGGTACGCGGATAGAAGGCCAACGTCGAATAGCGCGATAACTTGGCAAGCGGCTGGAATCATCGGCATTGCCCAGGCCATTGCCCTGATTCCTGGTACCTCGCGTTCTGGAATAACAATTACTGCGGCACTAATGTTGGGTTTGAGTAGAGTAGAGGCCGCAAGATTTTCCTTTCTGCTGGCCATTCCCACCATTGCTGGCGCTCAATTGTTATTGTCTTTGGATTTAGCTGAGGGCAATGTAGAGGCCGATCTAGTGAAGGTAACAGCGGGAGCAGCCCTTGCCGGAGTAAGTGCTTACGTTGGCATCCACTACTTCATTCGACTAGTAGAGAGAACCGGGATGCTGCCTTATGTTGTGTATCGCATGCTACTGGGCTTGGTTTTGTTTGGACTTGTTTACGCCGGTCTATAGCCTACCAGCGGCTGAGCCGGCATTTAAGCATTCATGAAGTTTTTTGCGTCAAGCTTTTACTTCGTACCACTATTCTTTATTCAGTGATCCGACCCCAACAAACACTGGCTAGCAGCGCTCGACTTTATAGTGAATGCTCCAGAGTCAACAAAATTTTCCGGCGCATTAGAGATGAGCGGGCAAATACTAAAAAGGAATATCGTCCTCAAAGTCGGTATCGTCAGACAGGGTAGGCGCATTATCTGCGGCAGCCGCAGAGCTGACTGCCGACTGCTGCGTTGACTGAACGGGCGCGTGATCGCTAAACCCGCTAGGCGCACCGCTGCCCATGCCACCGTCTGCGCCACCGCGACTATCCAACATCTGCAACTCCCGCGCATTTACTTCTGTACGGTACTTTTTCTGCCCGTCCGCTTCCCAGCTGGAGGTGCGCAAGCTGCCTTCAATATACACTTTTGAGCCTTTACGCAGATATTCGCCCGCGATTTCAGCTAACCGTGCAAAACACACGACATTGTGCCACTCGGTACGTTCCTGCATTTCGCCGGAAGCTTTGTCTTTCCATGACTCCGATGTAGCAATACTGAACCGTGTAACCGCGCTGCCACTTTGGGCATACCTTGTTTCGGGGTCTCGCCCAAGGTTACCGATGAGCATTACTTTGTTAATTCCTCTGGCCATAATCTTCTCCGCATAAGATACCGCTGTTGGCTCAGTGTAGTGCAAAAAACTGATGTCACCCACTCTAAAATGCTGCTTATTAGTTGGGCTATGGCTTTGCTGGGGCAGAGAGTGGCAACGCAGCCCCAGAAGGAGATGAAACAACTACACGACAATTTCACGCAATATCCGATAACCTCTAACTTAGAGCGTTGCCTGCACAAGACTGAGCTATGCCGAGTATGCCCATCTACCGAACAAGAGCGACAGTAACCTTGGACACGATTTCAGTACGCGGTGCTCGCACCCACAACCTACGTAATATAGATATAGACATTCCACGAGATAAGCTGGTGATCATCACCGGCCTATCCGGGTCAGGAAAATCTTCGCTCGCTTTTGATACGCTTTATGCCGAAGGCCAAAGAAGGTATGTCGAATCCCTCTCGGCCTACGCGCGGCAATTTTTGTCGATGATGGAGAAGCCCGACATTGACCATATTGAAGGTCTTTCCCCAGCGATTTCCATTGAGCAAAAATCCACGTCGCATAACCCGCGTTCCACTGTCGGCACCATTACTGAAATTTACGACTACCTTCGTCTCCTGTATGCAAGGGTTGGAGAACCGCGTTGCCCAGAGCACTCATTGCGATTGGACGCCCAGACTGTAAGCCAAATGGTTGATCACGTGATGGCCAATATGGCTGATCTGCGCGTTATGATCCTGGCGCCGATTGTTAATGAACGCAAAGGTGAGCACCTTCATGTTTTTCAGGAACTTATCAGCAATGGTTATGTGCGCGCACGAATCAACGGACTGATTGTCGATCTTGATGATGCTCCGGCCTTAGACAAAAAGAAAAAGCACACTATTGAGGCCGTTATTGACCGGGTTCGAGTTAAAAAAGACATTGCTCAACGTCTAGCTGAGAGTTTCGAGACCGCCCTTGGGCTGTCCGACGGAGTCGCCTTAGTTATGGATATGGATGACGAAAAGAGCGAGGGTTTAGTTTTCTCCTCGCGCTTTGCCTGCCCTACTTGTGGCTACAGCATTCCTGAACTTGAACCGAGAATGTTCTCTTTCAACAACCCTGCCGGTGCGTGCGGCGGTTGTGATGGTCTCGGGGTAACACAGTTTTTTGACCCTGAGTTGGTGGTTGCAGATACAGATTTGACTCTGGCCGAAGGCGCTATACGTGGTTGGGACAGAAGAAACATTTACTATTTCCATATGCTTTCCTCATTGGCCGATCACTACGAATTTGATGTTGAGATTCCTTTCAAGAAACTCAGTAAAAAACATCAAGATGTCATATTGAATGGCAGTGGACAAACACGTATTGACTTTAGTTACGCTAACGATCGCGGCGATGTTATCCGGCGCACCCACAAATTTGAAGGCGTATTGCCAAATATGCAGCGTCGGTTTCGCGAAACCGATTCGTCTATGGTCAGAGAGAATCTGCAAAAATTCATGCGAGTCACTGATTGTCCAACTTGCCAAGGCACTAGACTAAAAGAAGAGTCGCGCAACGTGTTTATTGCTGAGACAGACCTTCCAAGCGTGACTCACAGAGCAGTCGCTGACACCTTGAAACATTTGACCAATCTAAAGCTGCAGGGACAGAAAGCCACTATTGCTGACAAAATCCTTAAAGAGATAACAGCTAGGCTGCAGTTTTTGGTAGATGTGGGGCTCAATTATTTAACATTAGACCGCAGTGCGGATACGCTATCTGGCGGCGAAGCCCAAAGAATTCGCCTAGCCAGCCAAATTGGTGCTGGGCTGGTTGGGGTCATGTATATCCTCGACGAACCATCAATCGGACTGCATCAACGTGACAACGAAAGACTCTTGCATACCCTTGAACACCTCCGCGATTTAGGCAATACAGTAATAGTGGTAGAGCATGATGAAGAGGCTATGCGTAGAGCAGACTATCTTATAGACATCGGACCAGGCGCAGGCGTGCATGGGGGCGAAATTGTTGCTAAAGGCACCTTCGAAGAGGTGATTAAAAACAAAAAGTCTATAACCGGGCAATATCTCAGCGGCGTAAAGTCCATTGCCATTCCTGCCAAACGCATTGCTCCAAACCCGAAAAAAAGTTTGGTGCTTACTGGGGCCAGTGGCAACAATTTGGATAACGTATCGGTAAGTATTCCCTGTGGGCTGCTCACCTGTGTTACGGGAGTCTCAGGATCTGGGAAATCCACTCTAATCAACCATACACTTTATCCTATTACAGCCACGGTACTAAATAAGGCAACCACCCTTAAGCCCAGGCCCTATAGGGCCATTGATGGTTTGCATCACCTCGATAAGGTAGTTGATATCGACCAAAGCCCCATTGGTCGAACGCCGCGCTCTAATCCAGCAACGTACACCGGACTGTTCACACCGATAAGAGAGTTGTTTGCGCAAGTGCCAGAGTCTAGAGCTAGAGGTTACAAGCCTGGTAGATTTAGCTTCAACGTGAAGGGTGGTCGTTGTGAAGCATGTCAGGGCGACGGCATGATCAAAGTAGAAATGCACTTCCTGCCAGACATCTACGTTCCATGCGACATTTGCCACGGCAAACGTTACAACCGTGAAACTTTGGACATTCGCTACAAGGGTAAAAACATTCATGAAGTGTTGGACATGACGGTGGAGGACGCCGGTTTGTTTTTTGCGCCAGTTCCTATGCTCGCGCGCAAATTGCAAACATTGATAGATGTTGGGCTTTCCTACATTCGCCTAGGACAATCTGCGACCACCCTTTCGGGCGGGGAAGCGCAAAGAATTAAACTTAGTCGGGAATTGTCCAAGCGGGACACTGGGCAGACCTTATACATTCTCGATGAACCCACCACCGGTCTGCACTTTCACGACATCGCCCAGCTTCTGGATGTGCTGCATAGATTGCGCGATGACGGAAATACAGTAGTGGTTATTGAGCACAACCTAGACGTAGTGAAGACTGCTGATTGGGTGATTGATCTGGGGCCTGAAGGCGGTTCTGGTGGCGGCCACATTGTAGCGACAGGAACGCCAGAGCAGATAATTAAGGTGAAAACTTCTCATACCGGCAGATTCTTAAAGCCTTTACTTCAATCACCGTAATCTACACCCAGAGGGGTCTGGCTGCTAACGGACCGCTGGAATGCGCGAGCACGACAAAAAGATCATGCGCAACTCGCATATCCCACTCGAGACACCGCTAACTGATGCAATCTTTCAAAGCACTGGTACATAGTTGGATGTTCTCGCGTCGCGCCGAATAGCCCATCAGGCCAATACGCCAAACCTCGCCTGCAAACGCACCCAGACCAGCGCCTATTTCTAGGTTGAATTCGCTCAACAAGCGCTTGCGCACAGCGGCTTCATCTAACCCCTCCGGAATCTTTACTAGATTCAACTGTGGCAGCCTATAACTAGCATCAACAACGAACTCTAAGCCAATGGCGTTAAGGTTTTCTACCAAAAGTTCATGCATCACCCGGTGTTTGTTCCAAGAATTTTCAAGCCCTTCTTCTTTGACCATCAACAGCGCTTCGTGTAATCCATACATAGCGTTTACCGGAGCTGTGTGGTGATAGGTTCTAGCACCGTCACCATCCCAATATGCCATGAGCAAGGACAAGTCTAGAAACCAGCTCTGCACGGGTGTATTCCGAGCTTTTACTTGAGCAGCCGCTTTGTCACTAAACGTGATTAGACTTATTCCAGGAGGAGCTGATAGGCATTTTTGGGTGCCAGAATAGGTAACGTCTGCTTTCCACGCGTCAACTTCCAACTCAATGCCAGCTAGGCCGGTTACGGAATCTACGATGCTTAAACAGCCATACTTCTCAGCAAGCGCACACAAAGTTTGCGCATCAGAGCGAACTCCCGTTGAGGTTTCAGCATGCACGAACGCTAGAATCTTTGCATCTGGATTGGCATTCAGCGCGGCTTCAACTTTTTCTGGGTCCACCTGAGTGCCCCACTCGTCTTCAACAGTTACCAACGCACCATTCATGCGGCGAACATTTTCGGCCATACGCATGCCGAAGACACCATTAATGCATACGATTACTTTATCGCCAGCTTCGACTAGGTTCGCGAAAGACGCTTCCATAGCCGCGGAGCCAGGAGCAGAAAGGGGTAAGGTGAGTTTATTTTCGGTGCGAAAGGTGTATCGCAAGAGGTCTTTAATGTCTTCCATCAAAGCAATGAATTCGGGGTCTAAGTGCCCAATGGTAGCTTTCGCCATGGCTCCAAGAACCCGCGGGTGTACATCAGATGGGCCTGGACCCATCAGAGTTCTGGGGGTCGGGTGAAAGCTAATACTCACAACAATTTAGTCCTTCTTTTTTTCTACCTGCTCCGCATCCTCGGCCACCGCCGCGCCTGGGATTTCGACAATCGCTTCTGCTTCTTCTGCTGTTTCTACCACTTCTTCCGTACCAGCTAACTCAGCGTCTAACTCCTCTATCTCAGCAATTGGACGACCAACCAACTCGATAAAAGCCATAGGCGCAGCGTCCCCAGTACGGAACCCACACTTTAGAATACGCGTATATCCACCGGGACGCGCTTGGTAGCGCGGCCCTAATTCTGCGAATAACTTACCGACCGCTGCCTTGCTACGGGTTCGAGCAAACGCTAAACGACGGTTTGCTACAGAATCTTCCTTAGCTAAAGTAATAAGCGGTTCAGCAACCTTACGCAGCTCTTTGGCTTTCGGCAGTGTAGTTTTGATGACTTCACACTCAATTAGAGATGTAGCCATGTTGCGAAACATTGCCTGACGGTGCGAGCTGTTTCGGTTAAGTTGTCTGCCACTCTTTCGATGACGCATTATTCGTTCCTGTGCCTATAAGCGATGTGACGCTTTTTTTCTCGACCCTATTTCTAGAGTCCCGTTCTCTCGTGAGTCGTGCCTAGATTAAATCCGGCCGCCATGTAAATTTGCTGGCGGCCAATTTTCCAGGCGCATCCCCAGTGACAAGCCTCTTGATGCCAAAACATCTTTGATTTCCGTCAGCGATTTCTTCCCCAAATTGGGTGTCTTCAACAGCTCTACTTCGGTGCGTTGAATAAGATCACCAATATAATAAATATTTTCCGCTTTCAGACAGTTTGCCGAGCGCACGGTCAATTCCAAGTCGTCCACTGGACGAATGAGTATTGGATCCGCTTCGTCTTCCTTCTCTTCCTCTACCTGTTCGCTTTCGCTATCGAGATCGACAAACACCGCTAACTGGTGCTGAAGAATAGTAGCTGCCCTTCTAATGGCTTCCTCTGGATCTATGGTGCCGTTAGTCTCCAAATCTAGAACTAACTTATCTAAGTCGGTGCGTTGTTCCACACGAGTGCTTTCTACACTGTAAGAAACCCTACGCAACGGGCTATAGGACGCATCTAGACGCAATGAACCAATAGGACGGCCACTATCTTCTTCACTGCTTGATATCGTTTGTGAATCCACTGGAACATATCCACGACCTCTCGTTACCTTGGCTTCAATCCTGATTGAACCACTCGCATTCAAATTACAAACGACGTGGTCTAAATTTGCTATCTCTATGTCCTCTGACAACTGAAAGTCAGCAGCCGTAACTACGCCCGCTCCGCTCTTAGCGAGAACGATAGTGCCGTGGTCTTGGTTATGCATAACAATACTGACGTCCTTCAAGTTAAGAAGAATATCGATGACATCTTCTTGGACGCCTTCAATAGTGCTGTACTCGTGCAAAACACCGTCGATCTGCACCTCAGTAATTGCGCATCCCGGCATAGAGGACAATAAAATCCTACGCAAGGTATTACCTAGCGTATGACCAAATCCGCGCTCTAATGGCTCCAAGGTAACCTTCGAGCGAAACGGACTATCAGATTGCACTTCAATGTTTCGTGGAGTCAGAAATTCGTTTGCCAACTGTGACATATATTTGTCTCCCAAAGCGCGTCAGCGCCCAATAATTACTTAGAGTAAAGTTCTACGATCAAGTTTTCGTTAATCTCTGATGGCAACTCTTCACGGTCTGGTAGTCGTTTAAAAGTACCTTCAAATTTATCTGCGCTTACGTCCACCCAATCGATCTCGCCGCGTTGACTGGACAATTGCAGTGCCGCTTGGATACGCAATTGACCACGACACTTTTCAGCGATGGCAACAACATCTCCCGCTTTAACTTGGTAAGACGCAATATTTACCCAATGGCCATTAACGATAACCGATTTATGCGAAACCAATTGGCGCGATTCGGCTCTTGTAGAACCAAAGCCCATACGATAAACAACATTGTCCAATCTACATTCAAGCAACTTGAGCAAGTTTTCACCTGTAGCTCCCTGCTTACGATCAGCTTTCTTGTAGTAATTACGGAACTGCTTCTCTAATACACCATAAATACGACGAACCTTTTGCTTCTCGCGCAATTGTACTGCGTAGTCCGATAACCGGCCGCGACGCAATCCATGCATTCCAGGGGCGTTATCAATCTTGCACTTTGACTCGATAGGACGAACACCGCTTTTTAAGAAGAGGTCAGTGCCTTCTCGACGACTTAACTTGAGTTTTGGACCTAAATACCGACCCATACCTATTTCTCCATTCGATTATGCATCATTACAATTCCTAGCACTCAAACGCGTCGGCGCTTTGGTGGGCGACAGCCATTATGAGGAATTGGAGTTACATCTGCGATGCTGTTTATTTTAAGACCTGCGGCGTTTATAGCTCGTACTGCAGACTCACGACCTGGTCCAGGTCCCTTAACGAAAACATCAACGCTCTTCATACCAAATTCAACAGCAACGAGGCTGGCTTTTTCGGCAGCAATCTGTGCAGCAAACGGGGTACTTTTACGAGACCCCCTAAAACCTGAGCCACCAGAGGTTGCCCAACTCAGAGCATTGCCTTGTCTATCGGTAATCGTAATGATCGTATTGTTAAAAGACGCATGTATGTGCGCCATTCCATCAACTACAACACGCTTAGCTTTTTTACGTTCAGCCATATTTGTTTCTCTACCTTGCCCTATCTACGGATCGGACGACGCGGGCCCTTACGGGTGCGCGCATTGGTTTTTGTTCTCTGTCCATGCACAGGCAAGTGCCGACGATGACGTATTCCTCGATAACAACCTAGGTCCATCAATCGCTTGATGTTCATGGATGTTTCTCGACGTAAGTCGCCCTCTACCGTGAACTTTGCAACTTCATTTCGAATTGCGTCCAGGTTAGCTTCGTCTAACTCACCAATCTTAGTTTCCGGTTGCACTCCCGCCAGTCCACAGATTTTCACGGCGGTGGTGGGCCCAATCCCGAAGATATATGTCAACGAGACCCTTGCGTGCTTGTGATCCGGTATATTGATTCCGGCAATACGTGCCATCTATTCGCTCCGTCTTACACTTGATACCATAATCACCAACTACCCTTGGCGCTGTTTATGGCGAGGTTCAGAACTACAAATTATCCGCACAACGCCTTTGCGCTTGACAACTTTACAGTTCCGACAAATTTTCTTTACTGATGCTCTTACTTTCATAGTTTCCTACCGAATGGGAGTCGATTAACGACGCCGCCCATAGTTTTGTAGTTTCGACTTTTCCATCAACTTCGCGTACTGGCTGCTCATCAGGTGTGACTGCACTTGTGACATAAAGTCCATAGCTACCACCACCACAATTAACACTGCGGTTCCGCCTAGTTGGAAAGAAGTGTTAAAAAAGACCACCATGAACTCTGGTAACAAACACACCAAGGTCACATAGAGGGCCCCAAAAACAGTAAGTCGGGTGATCACATCATCAATGTACTTCGAAGTCTGTTGTCCGGGACGTATACCTGGAACATAAGCTCCTTGTTTCTTCAGATTGTCGGCAACGTCCTTCGGGTCGAACATAATGGCTGTATAGAAAAAACTAAAAAATATAATACCAGCCGCAAACATCATTATATAAAGCGGTTGACCGGGTGACAGCACTAAAGCCACCTCTTGCAATGCGCCCATCCCAGGATTGCTACCAAACCAAGTGGCCATTGAAGCGGGGGCCAAAAGTAGGCTAGACGCAAAAATAGCAGGGATTACACCAGCCATATTGATTTTCAGTGGAAGGTGACTGCTCTGCGCCTGAAACACCCGGCGTCCCTGCTGCTTCTTTGCATAATTAACTGTGATTCGACGCTGGCCACGCTCGACCCGCACAACGAACCACACTAATGCAATTGCGAGTACACCCATCGCCAACAACGCAATAATATTAATATTTCCTAGCCTGGCAGCTTCAAACATTTGCCCCAACGCAGACGGAAAGCCCGAGACGATACCAGAGAATATAAGCAGCGATATACCATTACCCACTCCTCGCTCCGTAATTTGCTCCCCAAGCCACATCATAAAGATAGAGCCTGTGACTAAAGTCAGCGTAGCTACGAAACTGAAAGCAAACCCGCTTTCGAAAGCGAGCCCTTGGTTTGCAAGCGTTACGGCTAAAGATGTCCCCTGAATCAACGCGATGCCTAAGGTGAGTAGGCGAGTAGCGCGAGTAATCTTCCTGCGCCCTGCGTCGCCCTCCTTACGCCACTGTTGAAACGTGGGCCACATCATGGTTAAAAGATTCATAATAATGCTAGCGGTAATATAAGGAATTACCCCTAAGGCCAGAATGCTCATACGTTCCCACGCGCCACCCGAAAACATATTAAACAGTTCAAGGATTCCGCCTTGGTTTTGGTTAAAGATTGCCTGCAGCTGGGCAGGGTCTATCCCAGGAACCGGAATATGCGTCCCAATTCTATATACCAACAACGCAAACAGCACAAACAGCAAACGGCTACGAAGTTCTGCAACCCCGGCCTGATTTCCTGCTAGCTGATTCGCTACATCTTGTTGATTATTGGACATTTTTCCTCTGCATCTTTATACAGTTTTCAGAATTATAAGATTGCTCTATACGGCGTCTTAACGACTACTCCGCAGGCGCCTGTTCTTTGCGTTTTTTCTTTTGCAACTTACCCGGCACCCTCACTTCAAATGCAACAACAGAACCGCCAGCGGCTTCGATCGCTTCGAGCGCACCCTTTGATACGCCAATATTTTCATCGTCAACCGTGAAGGCTTTTGAAACAGCTCCTGACAGCATAATTCGTGCTCGCTTCATGTCTTTTCTCACTACATTTGCAGCTTTGAGCGTTTCTAATGTAATCAGATCTCCTTTAACTTTCGCCAATTCGCTCAGTCGGACCTCTGTGGTCGACAAGCTTACACGCGAACGGAAACCGAACTTAGGAATACGCATCTGCAACGGAAGTTGGCCACCTTCAAAACCAGGACGAACACCACCACCAGACCGGGCTTTCTGACCCTTCTGACCCCGACCAGAAGTCTTACCCCAACCCGAACCCGCTCCACGACCCACGCGATGCTTGGTTTTATGACTGCCATCGGCAGGATGAAGATCATTCAAATACATTAGGATTCTCCCTCGACATGCACCATATAGTGCACACGATTAATCATTCCACGTACGGAGGGCGTATCTTCAACGGTCACTGTATGACCGATACGGCGAAGGCCTAAACCAACCAAACAGGCTCTGTGATTTTTTAAACGACCAATCGGACTTTTAGTCAGGGTCACGCTAATAGATTTACTGCTCATAACTCTGCCTCAGCTTAAGCGACAATATTGTCGACAGTCTTACCGCGCTTATCTGCAACACGCTCTGGCGATTTAACCCCCATCAGCGCCTTGAACGTTGCTCTAACGACGTTGACTGGATTAGTTGACCCGTAGCACTTAGCTAACACGTTTTGAATGCCGGCCGCTTCTAAAACAGCCCGCATTGTGCCGCCAGCAATTACACCAGTACCTTCCGAAGCCGGTTGCATATATACCTTCGACGCAGAGTGTCTTGCGGTAGTCGCATACCACAAAGTGCCGCCGTTGAGGTCTACATCAACCATGTTGCGCCGTGCAGATTCCATTGCCTTTTGAATGGCTGTAGGAACCTCGCGCGATTTACCGCGACCAAAGCCAACTCGACCATTACCGTCGCCCACCACCGTTAGCGCGGTGAAGCCAAAAATTCGGCCACCCTTGACAACTTTGGCAACCCTATTTACTTGAACTAGCTTCTCAATTAATCCATCTTCTACTTTATCGGTATAAGCCATTTAGAACTCCAATCCGCCTTCGCGAGCGGCATCTGCTAATGCTTTTACTCGTCCGTGATACTTAAAACCTGATCGATCAAATGCAACAGCCTTTACGCCCTGCTCTTTAGCTCGCTCCGCCACTAACGCGCCGACTTTCGCCGCTGTCTCCACGTTACCGGTAGAAGGGCCGCGTAGCGCCTCCTCTAGGGTAGACGCCTGAGCCAAAATAGTCCCGCCATCGGCTGAAATCACTTGAGCGTATATATGCCGAGGCGTGCGATTGACTGATAAACGAACAGCACCCAACTCACGCATTTTCATGCGGCTGCGACGAGCTCTTCTTAATCTGCTTGATTTCTTACTGTTCATGCTTCGAACCTGGTTTCCATTTTGCGCATTTCGTAAACTACGCGATCCGTTTCTATATTCTTCAACAGCCCCACTCTCTATAAGGTTCGGATTTCCCCAGCACCAAAAAAGATTGTGGCTATCAAACTAATTACTTCTTTTTAGCTTCTTTACGTCTTACGTATTCACCAGCATATCGAACGCCCTTACCTTTATACGGCTCTGGCGGCCTAAACGCTCTAATCTCTGCACAAACCTGACCGACCTGCTGCTTGTCTATACCGGCAATTACAACCTCGGTTTGGCTTGGTGTTGTAGCCGAGATCCCGTCAGGTAACGTGTACACCACAGGATGCGAAAACCCTAACTGGAGAGTTAATGTATTTCCCTGCGACTGGGCTCGATAACCTACACCCTGCAGCTCTAACTTACGCTCGAACCCAGTAGTTACCCCAATAACCATATTCTGAACCAGCGCACGCATCGTGCCAGCCATTGCGTCGGCTTCCCTAGCTTCTGACTGGGCGCTTAAACGCAACTCTCCGTCTTCTTGCTTGAGAGCCACATATT
>CAJWNY010000019.1 GCA_913043815.1 uncultured Gammaproteobacteria bacterium | reverse complement strand
GAGATTTACGTCAAACAAAGCGCTGTTATTTGGCTTTTCAAGGGCGGCGATGAGGGGTAGAAAAGCAGCCCTAATTATCCGGTTTGACATGCTGCAGCGGAATCACAAGAATAGCGCGCTTGTGGTTGTCTACAAATAGTCGGTTGCAGAATGCTAGCGCAGGCTAAAGCCTATATTTTTCATTGGCTTATGTGTCGTTGGTGTAGCTGTTTTGTGGCTTAGTTGTTTAGATAACGATCAGAAAAAAGAGTGCGTCGGACATTTCCGTCAATAATTCGCGGAATAAAGATGGACGTCGAACCGATTTATAAAAATTTTTTACAAAGTTAATACTCGATCAAAGTGGCGGATTTCTTCTAGCGCCGCAAAGACCAAGAGTTTGCGGTTAACAATAAAGTTTAAGGAAATGGAATATGACGGAAATGCTGTCTGGTGGCGATATGTTGATTCGCTCTCTCCAGGACGAGGGTGTGGAATACATCTTTGGGTATCCTGGTGGGTCAGCCCTGCATATTTATGACGCAATTTTTCGTCAGCAGAAGATTGAACACATCTTGGTGCGCCATGAACAAGCTGCTACCCATATGGCAGACGGCTATGCGCGCTCTACTGGACGGCCGGGTGTGGTTTTAGTCACATCGGGTCCTGGCGCAACCAACGCTATCACAGGTATTGCTACTGCTTATATGGATAGCATTCCGATGGTTGTCATTGCAGGACAAGTGCCCAGAGACCTAATTGGTACTGACGCCTTCCAAGAAACAGATATGGTGGGCATATCCCGCCCTGTTGTTAAGCACAGCTTCATGGTACGTGATGCCTCTGAGATTCCCGGTATTGTTAAGAAAGCGTTTCATATCGCTACTACCGGGCGCCCTGGTCCTGTTGTTATCGATGTGCCTAAAGACACCACTGATCCCGCTGAAACTTTTGAATACGATTATCCTGAAAGCGTTAACTTAAGGTCGTATCGGCCAGCTTATGAAGGCGATATAGGCCAAGTTAAATTGGCCGTTGCAGCCATGCTTGAGGCTAAACGACCTGTATTTTACGTCGGTGGTGGGGTGATTCAGGCTGATGCCAAAGATTCTCTGCGCGCCTTGGTTCGTGCGGTGGGTGGACCCGTTGCATCCACTCTAATGGGGCTAGGTGCTTATCCAGGCACAGATGAATTGAGCCTTGGCATGCTTGGCATGCACGGTACTTACGAAGCAAATATGGCTATGGATGATACAGATCTAGTGATCGCCCTAGGTGCTCGCTTTGATGACCGCGTGACGAACAATCCGGATAAGTTTTCGCCTAAAGCGAAAATCATTCATATGGATATCGACCCTGCGTCTATTGACAAGATCGTCGATTCGCACATTGCGCTAGTTGGCGATGCACAATGGGTAATAGAAGCGATTTGGGCTGAATATCAGGCCCAAGTTAAAGTCCGTTCGGCCCAGCAGTCGGAAAGCCAAGCGCTACATCTGGCTGACTGGTGGCTACAACTTAACCGTTGGCGTACAGATCATGGCCTTAATCACGGTTTGAAGCCGGAGCAGGGTAAGGCGATTTTGCCTCAGTTAGCTGTTCAAACACTGTATCGGGTTACTAAGGGTGAAGCCTTTGTGTCATCGGACGTGGGCCAGCATCAGATGTTTGCCGCCCAGTATTACCATTTTGATGAACCGCGTCGCTGGATAAACTCTGGTGGTTTGGGAACTATGGGGTTTGGTCTACCTGCCGCCATGGGCGTGCAAATGGGTTCACCAAGCGCAGTAGTTGCGTGCGTTACTGGCGAAGGCTCGTTCATGATGAACATGCAGGAGTTGTCAACTTGCCTACAGTACGGCCTGCCAATAAAAATTATTAATTTGAATAATCAAGCTTTGGGCATGGTTAAGCAATGGCAGGATATGCAATACGGTGGCAGGCATTCGCAAAGTAGCTACAGTGACTCATTGCCGGACTTTAAAACTTTGGTAGAAGCCTTTGGTCATGTTGGCGTTAAGGTCAGCGATGCAACTGAGCTGGATTCGGCAATGGAATGGGCTTTCTCCGAGGAAAACAAGAACCGCTTGGTGTTTGTTGACGTTTGGGTGGATCCGCACGAGCACGTTTACCCAATGGCAATAAAGGGTGGTGCAATGCGCGACATGATTTTGAGTAAGACCCAAACCTCGGAGGCGGCATCGTGAGAGCAATATTAGCTGTATTATTAGAAAACGAAGCGGGAGCTTTATCTAGAGTTGTTGGCCTGTTCGCCCAGCGTAATTACAATATTGAATCTCTGACTGTTGCGCCCACAGAAGACACAACGCTATCAAGATTAACCTTAACTACTACAGGCGATGAGGAAAGAATCTCTCAAATTATCAAGCATTTGGATAAGTTAGTTGAAGTAATTAACGTCATTAATTTGTGTTCTGAAGATCATGTGGAGCGCGAGCTTTTGTTGGTTAAGGTCCGCGCTGTAGGCGATGTCCGACAAGAAGTTAAGCGCTCTGCAGATGTGTTTCGTGGGCAAATTGTGGACGTGACTTCGGACACTTATACGGTCCAATTGGTCGGACCCAGTAATAAACTTGATGCCTTCATCAGCGCTATTGGTGACAATGGCGAAGAAGCAACCATACTCGAAGTGGTCCGAACCGGTGTATCCGGAATGGGTCGCGGCAATCACGTGTTGTCTGTGTAAGCAGCAGCGCACTAATAATTTTTCGTTCAACCTAAAAAATAGGAACCAAAATCATGCAGGTGTATTACGACAAAGACGCAGACCTTTCTATCATACAAAAGATGAAAGTGGTCATCGTAGGGTATGGCTCGCAGGGCCATGCACACGCTAATAACCTGCGAGACTCAGGTGTTGCAGACGTTGTGGTCGGATTGCGCAAGGGTTCAGGCTCTTGGTCTAAAGCTGAAAATGCTGGCTTTACCGTAGCTGAGGTGCCGGAAGCGATTAAAGGCGCTGACTTGATTATGGTTTTGGTACCTGATGAGCTGCAGGGGGCTCTGTACAAAGAGGAGATTGAGCCGAACATTAAAGAGAATGCCACAATGGCTTTCGCTCACGGTTTTAATGTGCATTTTGAACTCATTGAAGCGCGCGCGGATCTAGATGTGATTATGATTGCGCCCAAAGGCCCCGGGCATACTGTTCGGTCTACCTATGTCGCCGGTGGCGGAGTACCCAGCTTGATTGCTATCGCTCAAGATGCGACAGGACAAGCGAAAAACATTGCGCTTTCTTATGCCTCTGCGAATGGCGGTGGCCGCGCAGGTGTGATTGAAACTACTTTTAGAGAAGAAACTGAAACAGACCTTTTTGGTGAGCAAGCGGTACTTTGTGGTGGCGCAGCTGCGCTGGTTCAAGCGGGCTTTGAAACTCTGGTAGAAGCTGGCTACGCCCCTGAAATGGCTTACTTTGAGTGCTTGCACGAGCTCAAGCTCATTGTGGACCTATTTTATGAAGGCGGTATTGCAAACATGTGGTACTCGGTTTCTAACACAGCGGAATACGGTGGTTTAACCCGTGGGCCTCGCATTGTTACTGCTGAAACTAAAGTTGAGATGAAGCGTATTTTGACCGAGATTCAGACTGGTAACTTTGCCAAAGAGTTTGTTCAAGAGTATCAAGCCGGTGCACCAAGTATTAAGGCTATGCGTCGCATTACTGGTGAGCACTCGATTGAAGAAGTAGGCGCCAAGCTGCGCGACATGATGCCGTGGATTCAAGAAAATAGATTGGTTAACAAAGACGTTAATTAACCTATTTTCCGGGCTAGCCCTTTGGGTCTGCCCGGTTTTCTTTCCCCGCGGCGAGCGGGCAATAGTCTCGACGCGTCCTTCAGATTTTCTTATATGTTATTTGCGCGCAATTTTGTTCAGCGGCTTATTAATCGCGCGTTTTCGTCACGTGGCTACTTGATATAAACATGCGATGGGCCTAAATCACCAAGTATGGATATTTCTATACAGAGATGACTTTTGTGATTGCTTGATGGACTGTTTCTCTGGATACCGCGGAGTTGCCATTGGTAATTTCCGCTTTAATTGCGCACAATCAGTTTTTACGCAAATGCAGCCGTCATATGTCCAATGAAGAGAAAGTGCCACTGAAGTCTGTTGGGGTGATCAACTTAGAGCCGGATAGCAAAACCCCTGACGCAACCGTTCGCGGGCCGGGACCCCTGAAGCGGGGGATATATCTACTACCTAATGTGATCACAACTGGCGCTTTGTTTGCTGGATTTTATGCCATTGTTGCTGCGATGAATGGGCAGTTTTTACCAGCAACTATCGCAATATTTTTTGCGGGGATTTTGGACACGGTTGATGGTCGCGTCGCACGGATAATGGGCACTGAGAGCGAGTTTGGCGCGGAGTACGATAGCCTCTCGGATATGGTCGCGTTTGGTGTTGCTCCTGCTTTAGTGGCCTTTTCATGGGGACTATCCCAATTAGGGCAATTTGGGTGGGTCGCAGCCTTCGTCTACATGGCATGTGCGGCCCTGCGCTTGGCTAGATTTAATACGCAGGGCGAAAATACGTCGTTTACTGGCCTAGCTAGTCCCTCAGCTGCCGGTATTATTTGTTTCGGGATTTGGGTCAGTGTAGAGCATGGTATTGCAGAACCTTCGCTCTTGGGCGCCAGCTTTTTGGCGGTTGCCACTGTTGTTGCAGGACTGCTAATGGTATCTAATTTCACTTATTTTTCGCCAAAGACCATTAATATTCGTGAGCGCATACCATTCGTCACTTTAGTGCTGATTGTTATGGGGTTTGCTGTGTTAATGATAGATCCACCTTCGGTCTTGTTAGCAATATGTGTTGTTTACTCGCTGTCTGGTCCATTTAAAGCCTTATGGAGCAAATTGAAGGCAGAGAAAGTTGTAGAGGGGGCTGATTAAATACTTTAATCGGCGTCAGAAAAAGGGGCCTTGTTTAGAGGCTGAAGCAAACACTCATATAGATAAACGTATAATGGTCGGTTTAAAGACTTATAAAATAAAAAGAAGGGCGATTGTTGAGGCCAGAAAAGCGGGCGAAACAGGCAACGTAATCAGGGTTTTAGATAATCCTGTATATGGAAAAAAGTAGGGCCCCTCTCTAGATAAAAAACCCAATGCGAAAGGGCTGAATGAATTATTGGAACTTAGTTAATATCATCGGGAAAAAGCAATGCTGATAGGTAAATCTCCAAAAATACCCACATCTGAAATCAACTCCGAAACGACCTATTTGAACCGCCGAAAATTCATGGGACAAAGTGCTGCTTTGATTGCGGGTGCAAGCTTAATGAGTACGGCTCAAGCCGGTTTGCGGGCTGATGATGAAATTACTCCAGAAGATATCGTCACTCAATTCAACAATTTTTATGAGTTTGGTACTGACAAAAGCGATCCCTTTGAGAACGCTCACACCATGACTACAGACCCGTGGACCGTGAACGTCTCTGGTGAAGCTAAAAAGACCGGTGATTTTGCTTTTGAAGACATTATTAAAGGCATGACCGCGGAAGAACGCATATATAGATTTCGCTGTGTAGAAGCTTGGTCTATGGTGGTGCCGTGGATGGGTATCTCATTGAAGAAAATTCTCGAGCAATTTGAACCCACAGGCAATGCCAAATACGTTGAGTTCAAGACCTTGGTTCGGCCAGAAGAAATGCCTGGGCAAAGCTCTTTTTTCTCTAGTATTGACTGGCCCTATACAGAAGGCCTGCGTATGGACGAAGCCTATAATCCCTTGAGCATTATGGTTACCGGTGTATTCGGTAAAGAACTGCCTAATCAAAATGGTGCCCCTTGGCGTTTAATGGTGCCTTGGAAATACGGTTTCAAGAGCGTTAAGTCTATTGTAAGCATTCGTTTTACGGATCAAGAACCAATCAATACTTGGCAGCAATTGCAGGCCAGTGAGTATGGGTTTTACGCCAACGTCAATCCTTCGGTTTCCCACCCACGCTGGAGCCAAGCCAGTGAACGACGTTTACCGAGTACATTATTCAATACCAACCGGCGCCCAACGCTACCGTTTAATGGTTATGCTGAAGAAGTAGCTCACCTTTATAAAGGCATGGACCTTAGAAAGTCCTTCTAACGAGGACTGGCGAGTTTGGGGCGAGTGGTTGTGATATCTGGCTTAAGGTGCTACTGGTGATGGCGAAAATCCGGCCAAACAACACTCTGAAACTTGCCTTAGCGGTGCTTGCCAGTTCGCCTTTAGCTTGGCTTGTTTATCTAATCGCCCTTGAAATAGCAGAGCCTACTTCTGGGTTAGGCCCGGACCCTGCCGAAGGATTGCTTCATTACCTCGGCGAATGGTCAATGATTATGCTGCTTGTCGCATTCAGTGTTACCTCGGTTCGACGGATATTTAAGCAGCCCTTTCTGGCAACAAGTCGTCGCATGATGGGACTATTTGCTTTTGCTTATGTGGTTTTGCATTTGCTCGCCTATATTTTGCTCTATGTGGAATTGTCCTGGCAGTTGCTACTAAAAGATTTTGTCGAGCGCACCTACATTACCGCCGGCATTGCCGGTTTTTTGGGTCTTTTGGCGATGGCGATAACGTCGACTAAGGGTTGGCGTAGGCGTTTGGGGCAGAACTGGCTGCGCTTACACAAAGTTATATATCTGGTTGTTCCATTAGCGCTCTTGCATTTGATATGGCTAAGAAAAGACGGTTTCGGGGATATAGCCTTGTATCTTCTTTGGTTTGCAATTTTACTTGGCGAGCGAGGTTACCGGGTTAAAAGGTTTCGAAAAGCCGCTACTTGATAAAGCAAGGGCGCGTCGTTAGATCTAGGGGCGAGCCTGGAATAGATACGAGGTTGTAGCGGATAAGTCCTTTGGTTTTATTCTGATAACAGGACCTATTGCCCCATAAGCGAATTTCTTCCCCAGTACATTTTTGCCTGGGTTAATATCTAGGCCTTAGCAATCGGAAATACCCATGTCTATAGATCCATCTCAATCTCACCAGCAAATAAATGATCGGCAGCGACGTATGCTTGCAGATATGGGGATAGATGTGTGGACCTCTAGATCTGCCAGCCCAATAGTTGCTGATGGAGTGGTCATAGAGGACTTTAGGCAGATGCCCTCTGCGGATGCCAGCCAACCAACTCTTGCCGAAATCAAGGTAAGTCTGTTGGAAGTAAGTGGGAGTAAGGCCGCTGGTGTCCAAACTGCTAGAGCAGTTCAGGTTAATTCGGGTAGAGAGTCATCCGGCGACACGCAGCTTGTTGAAACACCTGAAGTATTGCAGGCAGATCGTATCCATCTATATTTCGCAAAAAAGGCCAACGTTGTTTACATCAGTGAGGTGCCTATTGGCGGTCCCAGCCAATCCTTTGTTCAAGACTTGTTGATGTTTCTTAATTGGAGTGTTTCCAACGGCGAGTTTGAGGCCAGCAAAAAGTCGCTGTTGAGCGAGTTTCAATGGCCAGTTGTAGCGACAAGCGGTACGCCGGAGAGAGCCGTAGCAGCGTTCCTAGACAAGCAAGGGTTAACTTCTCCTAAGGGCCTAGGTTTATTGAGTGCGGGGGCAATCAAGGCGCTGAAACCCTGGCTGCCTAGCACGGCCTCACGCCTGATAGAAGTGCCGGATTTGGCAGAGCTCACTGCTAATGCGCTTGCTAAAGAAAAGCTCTGGGGTGAACTAGGGCGTCTTTAGGTGAAGTTGATCCACCGCCGGATGTTGCTTGCCGATTTGGCTGACGTCTTAGCTATTGAAAACGCGGCGCACTCAAATCCTTGGACCGAGAAAGGTTTTGTTGACTGCATAAATGCATCTGCAAACGGCTATGTTTGTCAGGTACTACTAAGTAAAACTGAGTTAGTTGGTTACGCTGTACTAAGCGCAGCGGCTGGTGAAGCCCACCTGTTGAATGTAGCCATAGATCCTAAGTGGCAAGGCTTAGGTTTTGGGCGTCGTTGGTTAGGCTGGGTAATTGGTTGGGGGGTAGTGCAAAAAGCCCATGCTATGTTTTTAGAAGTACGGTCAGGCAACTTGGTGGCACTGTCTCTTTATGAGTCCTCTGGGTTTAGCCGGATTGGCTTACGGCGAGACTATTATCCATCGCTGCTGGGTAGGGAAGATGCTGTTGTGATGGGTTTAGATTTGTTTGACTTGGATATTCAAGAAGTCTCAGAAATTTAGAGATTTATTTTGTTGGGCTTTGTTATGGAAAACCTGACACCGTCACTGATAAGGCTATACAATTGGCCTCCCCGACTTGATCATTGAATGGGCATGTATAATCTCCCAGTCGTCCCCAGAAATTAGATCTAAAACAATATATGACCAAAATATGACAAAGGCAGATGTTTTGAGTGTTGAGCATGTTAAAAAAAGACGTACCTTTGCGATAATTTCCCACCCAGATGCGGGTAAAACAACCATAACCGAGAAACTGCTGTTGTTTGGCAACGCCATCAAATTGGCAGGCACGGTGAAATCTAGAAAATCCGATAGACACGCTACTTCTGACTGGATGTCTATGGAGCAGGAGCGTGGAATCTCAGTGACCACGTCAGTAATGCAGTTCCCTTACCAAGGACGTACAGTGAACTTGCTCGACACGCCTGGGCACGAGGACTTTTCTGAAGATACTTACAGAACGCTCACGGCTGTTGACTCCGCGCTAATGGTTATTGACGGCGCCAAAGGTGTAGAGCCACGTACAATAAAGCTCATGGAAGTATGTCGTCTGCGTGATACCCCCATAGTCACCTTCGTGAACAAATTGGATCGCGAGATCAGAGATCCGATAGAAGTATTAGACGAAATTGAAGATATTTTGCAGATTCAATGCGCCCCTATGAATTGGCCCATTGGTATGGGACAGCATTTTAAAGGTATTTACGAGTTAGCTGACGATCGCATTGTTTGTTTTGCTAAAAGCCAAGGACACCATATTTTCTCCTACAGGGTTATAGAAGGCCTAGAGAGCGATGAAGCCAAAGAATATCTTGGTCTTGAGCACGCTGATTATGTGGATGAAATTGAATTGGTCCGCGGCGCTAGCCATGAGTACGACCAAGAAGACTTTGAAAACGCCACGGTAAGTCCAGTTTACTTCGGCACCGCGCTGGGTAACTTTGGTGTTAGACAAATGCTTGATGGGTTTGTAGAGCAGGCTCCATCTCCCCAGCCTAGAAGGACTCAGGCGCGCGAGGTACTGCCTTCTGAGGAAAAGTTCAGCGGTTTTGTTTTTAAGATTCAGGCGAATATGGACCCTAAGCATAGGGACCGTATTGCATTTATGCGTGTTTGCTCAGGTACATATCGGCAAGGCATGAAAATGCGCCATTTGCGTTCCAACAAAGACATTAAGATCGCTGACGCGGTTACCTTTATGGCTGGCGACCGAGTACATACTGAAGAGGCTTTTGCCGGCGATATTATTGGTTTGCATAATCACGGCACTATTCAAATTGGCGATGCTTTCTCTGAAGGCGAAAAACATGAATTTATTGGTATTCCCAACTTTGCACCGGAGATGTTTAGGCGGGTGAGAGTTAAAGATCCGCTGCGCGGTAAGCAGCTCGAGAAAGGTGTTAAGCAGCTGGCCGAGGAGGGTGCGACCCAAGCGTTTATGCCTTTGTCCAAGAACGAAATTGTTGTTGGCGCAGTAGGCGTTCTGCAATTCGACTTGGTCGCATTTCGTCTGCGAGATGAATACAGGGCAGAATGTATTTGGGAGAACTCAACTATTTTTACGGCGCGCTGGATACAGTGTGAGGATGAAAAAATGCTTGCAGACTTCCGCAATAAGAATCAAGAGAATCTAGCCATAGATGGCGGCGGATACTTGACTTACTTAGCTACAAGCAGAGTCAACCTAAGTGTTATCCAGGACCGTTGGCCAGAGATTAACTTTAGTAAAACGCGTGAGCACTAAGTGACAATTTCTAACCCTATTCGTGCTAGGTCGGCATCTTATGGATAAAGAGCAACTATTAAAAGCATTTTCACAAGCGAGCGACTTGGATGCTCAAGAGTTCGAGATGGGCTTGCTTGTCGGCATGCTGATTGATCCAGGCGTCGATTCGCACATGGTCCGAGATCATTTCGAACAATTCATTGTCAGTATCGGAGCGTCAAATATCGATGGCGTAGATCAATTGTTGGCATCGTATAAGCAATATGGATTTGGTAAAAAGCCATTGTCTACTGTTGACGTAACGCATAGCAGTTTGGATTGGGTTTTAAGGCAAAGACAAGGCATACCAATAGCATTGAGTATATTGTTGATTGAAGGCGCGCGGCGTGTTGGGTTGACTGCTTGCGGGATAAATTTCCCCGGGCATTTCCTAGCACGGATTGATGGCGTATTGGTAGATCCCATGAATATGCGCGTTATTGAAGCGGGAGATTTAGACTTGGCCAACTCGCCGGCAATGCTTATTGAGGCAACAACAACGATGGTTGGGCTGCGTATGCTGAACAATATTAAGGCTATGTATATGCAGGCGCAAAACTGGCAGCAAGTGTTGGAGATTATCGATTATCAATTCGCGATTGATGATAACAGCCCGGAAGTTATGGCTTCTCTGCATTTTGAGAGAGGCGAGTGTTGGCAAAAATTAGGTGTTTTGAATGCTGCGCGTGATGAATTCATGATTTGTGCGGCTATCTGCCCTTATCCTGAACTCACAAGTTTGGCTGAAGAAAAATCTCAAGGTTTGGTAGTGAAGGATCAGATCCTTCACTGACAGCAGTCGCCCGGTCGTCGCTCTATCAGGCTTGCTAAATCATATCCTCAAAAGGATTTTCTGCGTCTAACGACACTGGTTTACCAAAACCCGGTATGTGAATTTCATTCGGGTTAATTGTTAAATCGGTTCCGCTTAAAACATCTTCTCCAAATTTGTAAATAGGTGGAATAGATCCGCTGTCCGCCACATTGTTATAGCTTTGCGCATTAGTCTCTGCTTGCTCTTGTTTTACGCAAAATGCTGAATAGGCTTTTTTGCCCCAGCGTTGCTCTAACATCGAGCGTGTCTGGTACGGCGACAAAAATAGCCCAGTGGCATTATTTCCGCCAAACCCTTTGGAGTTAATGAATGCCCCCTTCATGGCTTCTGGCGCATGTGCCACGTGCTTCATGGGAAAGTGCAGATTACTCTGTTCTACATCGTCTGCAATGTGGTCAATTGTGCTTATGCCCGGTATCAGGCCGTCTTCCCATGCACCCAATATTGCCGAGAGTTGGTCGCCGCCTGCTGGCGCCATCGAATGACCTAAATAGCATTTAATTGCGCTTACTAGCCATTTGTCTATGCCGAAATTAGCGGCGAGTTTATTAAGAATTTGCGACTCAGTGACTCGGTTTTGCGGCGTGCCAGTACCATGTGCTTGCATGTAGGTGTGCTGGCGCAGGCCTTGCTCGCCGAGGATCGCGCGCGCAGTGGCCATAGCTTTAGCGACGGTCACGTAGTTACCGATGCCGGGGCCTGGAATAGATTTTTTATAGCCATCTGCATTAACAGCTACATCTGCAACTGAACCTAGAACTCGAGCACCACTCTCCATAGCAAGTTCGTCATCCATTAACACGATCCAAACAGAAGACTCAGCAACGGTAAAGCCCACGTTAGAGGAAAAGGGTCGGCATGCACGGCGGTTGTCGACGGTGGCAGAACCATCCAGGGCCATTAACGCTTCGTCTTCTGCCAGTGCGCCCATGGTGCGATAACCTTCTATTACTCCGGCGACTATAGGAGCCTCAGAATTGCCGACAACGACTATACGCTTGTTGCCAGACCTGATTTCGTCTAACCCTCTTTTAACGTTGTAAAGGAATGTTGCGCAGGCGCCGATGATACCGGCCGTTTCACCCACGGAACCGAGCACATAGGCATTGACAAAGTCCCCCGGCATTTCTGGTAACCCAAGAGCTACGTGCTTAGAGCTTGGGCGTTTGCCCATCAGCGAATTCTGCATTAGTCCGCCATAAGATTCGGCGTCTAATTGCCCCATGGCAGACCCTGAATAAACCGCGAACTGGTCAGGACGGCACAAGGTCTTTAACTCGGGGATAGTAAAGCCTGTTGATCTTAGTGCGTCGGATGCTGCAAAGACTGTCATTTGCAGCCCGCGAGGGTGGTTACGACTTTGGTAAAGGGCTGCAGGATCGAATCCTGTAGGGAGCTGTCCCGCGCTGGTAACTTTAGACGGTCTATAGTCTGGCAACATGACGCTGAGCGGTTCAGTGGCGGTGATTAGTACGTCTCTGTCGTTAAGCGCTTTGATTTCCCAAGACTGGGGAATCTCAACGGGCAACTGCTTTTTTGCCAGCACAAAACTAACTGCGTTTCTGCCTTCGCCTTTTAATTGCGCACTAGACTGCCAGTAGACTCTCTCGGGGTCGAAGTTTTCGATACGCCGAACCAGGGTGTGGTCGCATATGTATTTTCGTTGGGTATCTTGAGAAGCACTTTTGGGGTCTAACCCCATCATTTGTGCTAGGCTCAGATATGTGGCGTCTTGTTGCGCTTCGGGCAAAGAGTCAATGACCATGCGTCGATAACTATTGTTGAACGACACTCTGCCGGCGGAATTCACGCCGCCGCATCCAACTATTATAGGCAATCGACTATTATTACTTAATTGACTCAATGTCTTTTCCTACTCTTCGGTTATTCAGTTTTGTATTTTAGTTTCGTTCTAACGCTACTGCGGTAGCTTCGCCGCCGCCAATACACAGTGCAGCAATGCCGCGTTTTTTGCCCTGATTTTTCATCGCGTGAGCAAGAGTCACTATCAGTCGGCTGCCAGTGGAGCCAATAGGGTGACCTTGTGCGCAAGCGCCGCCGAATACGTTAACTTTAGCTGGATCCAGGCCTAAAGATTGGGAGGTCAGCATAGTCACCATTGCGAAAGCTTCGTTGATTTCAAATAGGTCAACGCTGTCTAAATCCCAACCGGTTTTCTCTAGCAGTTTTTCAATTGCGCCAATTGGCGCCAAGGTGAATTCGCTAGGGTGAATAGAGTGTGTCGCATGGGCAACAATTTGCGCCAAAGGGGCTCGTCCAGCAAGATTGCTTTCTTTGGTGAGCACAAGTGCCGAAGCGCCATCAGATATTGATGATGCATTTGCAGCGGTGATAGTGCCGTCTGCTTTAAATGCAGGGCGTAGGTTGGGGATTTTATCGATCTTAGCTTTTCCCGGTTGCTCGTCGTCTCCCACCATGATGCCGTTAATTTCTATACCGGCAATTTCAGATGCCAACGATTTGTTTTTAATGGCCTCGAGTGCTCTGCTTACAGATTCAATAGCGTAAGCATCCATAGCCTCTCGAGTCAGTTGGTGCTCGTCAGCGGTGTTTTGTGCAAAAGACCCCATTGAACCGCCAGTTTCTGCGTCTTCTAAGCCATCCGTAAACAACGAATCGAACATGCCAGCGTGGCCCATTCTCAAACCAGTTCGCGCTTTAGCAACTAGATAGGGGGCATTACTCATACTTTCCATGCCGCCGGCGACTACCATATTGGCGCTACCAGCCTTAATTAAGTCCATAGCCAACATGGTTGCTTTCATACCCGAGCCACAAACTTTGTTAATTGTTGTTGCAGCGCAGCTGTCAGGCAGTTCAGCCATACGCATGGCTTGACGAGCGGGTGCTTGTTTTAAGGCGGAGCTGACTACATTGCCAATAATAACTTCGTTGATTTCACTAGCCTTCACCTGTCCATTGACCAGTGCCGCTGCAATTGCGTGGGCGCCAAGCTCAGGGGCAGATTGGGATGCAAGGCTGCCCTGAAAGCTGCCGACTGGGGTGCGTGCCGCACCAAGAATGTAGATAGATTCGCTCATTGAATGGTCCTTATTGCTCTGCTAATCATATTGGAAAAAATCTAGTCTCGTCTTGAGACTAGATGATAAATAGATTTCTGTTGAAACTCGTACCCGGGATGCGTGAGTTTACTGAGAGACTCAGTTGAGGGCTACTCTTGAGTGCCATCATTTCGATACCTTATTTTGCCAGTGAACGAGCGCTCAAGCCCCGAATGGGGGAGGTTAGACCTCTTTAAAACGCGGTATTAGTTCGGCGAAGTTACAAGGGCGAAAAGTGATGTCTAGCTGAGTTGCTAAAATTTTTGTCCAGCCTGTGGTTACTGCGCCAGATGATCCTGGCAGGCTAAAAATCAAAGTGCCGTTCGCCAGTCCCCCTGTGGCCCTTGATTGAATGGTAGAGGTGCCAATTTCACCAAAAGAAATTTGTCGAAACAATTCTCCAAAGCCCTCAATTTCTTTGTCAAACAATGGCTTAAGCGCCTCGGGGGTGCTGTCTCTGCCAGTAAATCCGGTACCGCCTGTCGTAATAATAACGTTCACTTCGGGCGCGGCGATCCACTGTGAAACCATGGACCTGATCGCATAGATATCATCTCTTACAATTTGTCTATTGTGCACATCATGTCCAGCGTCGCTGATGTACTGGATCAACAGGTCTCCAGACTTGTCATCTTTGAATGTGCGTGTGTCGGAAATAGTCAGTACGGAACAGGTGATTTTTGTCATATTTTTCATATTGCTCGAATTGCGATTAGCGGCACAAGTAGCTAGAGTAACGTTATTCTTTAGATAGTCCAAAATAGTGCAAAAACAGCTCATTGAAGGTGATAGACTTTTTTTCATTGCCGAGAACCTAGCAAAAGACTTTTCATCGTTTCCTGACATCAAGCAAGAGGATCAACCCGTCCCTGGGTTATTGTCGAAACACGAAATTGAACAACTAAACGACAGACTCTCCGCGCTTGATATAGATGCCTATATAGAGGCGGTTGTTGCTCCCGCCGAAGCCCAAGGTCGCGAATCCGCGCCATTAACAATTAGACAATTGGGCAAAGTGATAGAAGAGGACAGCCTAGGCCCATTTTATCAAGCTGTGCTTCTAATGGATTTCCCGACCGGGGGGAAAAGACCTGTAGGGTTTATTGCCCAGGACAGATCTAGTGAAAAAGGCAGTTGGATGCCTCAGCATCATTTGCGTGCCGCATCTTTCGCAGAATATTGCTCCGCCAGAGCCATTCCGCTAGTCAGTTTTATGGACACCCCAGGAGCTGACGCAGGCGAAGAAGCCAATGCGAATAATCAAGCCCACAGCATCAGCCGTCTCATTGCTGAAATGAGCAACGTCGATGTACCCACCGTAGGTGTCATTTATGGCGTAGGGTATTCTGGCGGCGCCATACCTTTGGCAGCAAGTAATTTGATACTCTGCCTGCGCGACGGTGTATTTAGTACTATACAACCTGCTGGTTTGGCGAATATTGCTAGGCGGCTAAACTTATCCTGGCAGGAGTGTGCAAAGTATGTTGGCTTGTCAGCGCCTGAGCTGCATGCTCAGGGTAATATCGATGCCATTGTTGACTACAGCCCAAATGATCCTCCGCAGCAAATTGAAAAACTGCGCAGTGCATTGGTCGGCAGTATTGTAAATATTGAAAACTTGACCAAAGACTTTGTCGCAGAAAATCCATATATTTTGGATCACTATAAGCAAAGCCTCTTGCGGTACTTGAAGCCCTCGAGCCAATTGCAGGCAATGGAAAACAGCGCTTCACTGACTCTGACAAGAAACCCAACAGAATATGTCAACGTTTTTGGTATTGCTTATAGGTACCTGCGCTACTTGCAGGTGCGCAAGCGCATAAAAGCAACCAGTGTTCAACAATATGGTCGTCTAGCCAGCCAAGAGATCCCCTCTGGTGAATTGCATATCCGCGCCGATCGCGAGCGTCGCCAAACCTTTCTTTATTGGTTGCAAGATCCAGATAAAGTCGTTTACGACGAACCGCTCTCTAAAGCGTGGCGCAATTACACGGATAAGCGCCAAGCTATGAACGACGAGC
Organism: uncultured Gammaproteobacteria bacterium; assembly: GCA_913043815.1. GTDB lineage: Bacteria > Pseudomonadota > Gammaproteobacteria > Pseudomonadales > Azotimanducaceae > UBA4421. The sequence goes on along the minus strand of CAJWNY010000019.1, from coordinate 24,840 downwards.
GCGGCCGTATTGCTCAAATGATCTTTGGTGAGCCCAAAGAGAACTACGAGTTGGCGAGAAATAATATTCTTTCGACGGTAGGGGCCTTCCTTTATAACCGCTGGAAAAAGGAAGCTGCGTGGAATTTAGAGTCGCTTAAGAGTTACCTAGAGACGCACGAAGATACTCGTCATATTTTGCAAATTACGGACGTTAAGAGTCCTCGAGCATTACTTGAAATGGCAGCAAATAACCCTAACTTGCAATCGTTGCTGCTGGAACGTTTTTCTTATGAGGGTAAAAAGCTCCTTGCTAAACAGACCGTGGCTGGCCTTTCGGATACGTTTGTTGCAAAGCAATTGACCGCTGAGTTGAACATGCTCATTACTGGTCCCTGCCTCGTAGATGGTGGTGATGGTTCAGATGTTAAGACGAACAGAAGTTATTTGGTCGCCCTGTCGGAGGGAATGATAGAAGCCCTCGCTAGTGGCGTTGAGCCCATTGCGCTGGCAGATATGACAATTCTCGATGTGCTACTCAATGAAGAGTTGCGTCATGACTTCATCAAGGAGTGCGAAAATTTACTCTTGTTTGATGCCTTTTATGATGAAGCCATTGGTCGTTTAGAAACCATAGCCCATGAAGCCCAAACAGATCAGGTGCTTTCATTTGCAAGCGCTGAGAAATTGATAGATAACTCCTTGTCTGCGGCGGGCGTGTCGTTGAAAATTCCAGTAGCCGATGCGATCGATCAGGCCGCGCTGAAAAGCCAGTTATTTGATTGGTATCAGCGCATATTGAAGATGCCTAAAGGTGTCGAATTCTTCCGCATAATAGAAGAGTGGAAGAAGTTAAGCTTCGCGCACTTGGCTGACGCTCTGTTTGTTATTGTGACTTATTTCTTTGGTACGCTACTTAACTCCTATGTGGTGGCTGAAAGAGGTGGTAAGAGTTATCAAGGGCGTATTACGCCGCGCAATATTGGACGTCGAAAAGATTTTTGGAACCGCTTGAACATGGCCTATAATGATCTGCAAATGCAGGGCGTTTTGCGCAAAGTTAAAGCTAACAATAAGTTTGGTTACCAAGAAATTATTGATCGGTATTTTGATCAATGGGAAAGTCGCTACGATGATTTGCTCAGTTCTGATCCGTGTTCATTTCCCGGCTTTAGACTTTCTATCGAGAATGCATTAAATAATAATTTACCGCCTTGTGGTGTTATCACCGGGATTGGGGAGTTAAAAGAGACTAACGAAGGCGCCATCGCTAATCCTCGTGTTGGCGTAGTCATCTCGAACGTGCAATTCCAGGCCGGGGCTTTTGATATGGCTAGCGCTGAGAAGGTTTGCCGCTTATTAGTAGAGTGTGCGGAGCAGAGTTTGCCAGTGGTTTGTTTCATATCCTCTGGTGGTATGCAAACTAAAGAAGGTGCAGGCGCGTTATTTTCAATGGCTGCTGTAAATGACCGAATTACACGATTTGTTAGAGATCACGATCTGCCGGTTATTATTTTTGGCTACGGGGATTGCACGGGTGGCGCGCAAGCAAGTTTTGTAACTCATCCTTTGGTTCAGACTTACTATTTCTCAGGTACAAGCATGCCTTTTGCGGGGCAAATTGTTGTTTCTTCAAACTTGCCTTTGAAGTCTATTTTATCGAACTATTTGTCTGTCACTCCCGGTTCGATGCAGGGTTTGGTTAAGCATCCGTTTTATCCAGAACTAGAGGAAAATCTAGCTGAAGTAGACGCCGAAATACCTCACCCAAAGAATTCAGTAGAAGGGGTTATTGCTGGGATTTTGTCAGGCGGTTTAGAGGAACAAACTCCCATAGTGGTGGCTCAGAGATCTGTCATTACAGAGGAAGAGTTGATTCGTCCAACACGTAAGGTACTGATACATGCTCGAGGTTGTACTGCTGCAAAACTGATTAGTATTGCGCAGCAGCAAGATATAGACGTTGTCTTGGTGCAAAGTGATCCTGACATGGAGTCCACGGCTGTAGATCAGTTGCGACCACAAGATACCGTTGTATGTATTGGTGGTAACACACCAGATGAAAGTTATCTGAACGCAAAGAGTGTGCTGAACGTAGCCGAAAATGAAGGCGTCGATAGTCTACACCCAGGAATCGGCTTCCTCTCTGAAAACTCAGGTTTCGCAGAATTGGTGCGAAGCAGAGGGATTAACTTTATTGGGCCGCCAGTCTCCAGCATGGAGACTATGGGTAACAAGTCTAATGCGATTAATACCGCTCTAAGGTTGAAGGTGCCTGTTGTGCCCGGTAGCCATGGCATTATGACTAACGTAGAGCGGGCGGCAGAAGTTGCGCTCGATATTGGTTATCCAATTCTCATTAAAGCCGTTCACGGCGGTGGCGGAAAAGGTATTCAAGTTGTAGAAGGCCCTCAAGATTTCGAACAACTTTTTTACCGTGTAGGGCTTGAAGCACGCAGCGCTTTTGGTAACGGTGATGTTTATTTAGAGAAATATGTTACCTCGCTGCGTCATATTGAGGCTCAATTGTTGCGTGATACACACGGCAACACGCGGGTATTAGGTATTAGAGACTGTAGTGTTCAGCGCGATAAGCAAAAGGTTATTGAGGAGTCTGGTTCAACCATGCTGCCCAACGACTTACTCGCCACTGTTTTACGCTCAACCGCAGATATAGCGGATGAAGTGGGGTACGTTGGCGCCGGTACCGTGGAGTTTATTTACGACTTGCGTTCAAACGCAGTCTATTTCATGGAAATGAATACACGTTTGCAAGTAGAGCACCCGGTTACAGAATGGACTTCTGGGGTAAATATTGTTGCAGAACAATTTAGAATCGCCTCTGGCGAATCGATTGCGGACCTCAAGATCACCGACCATGGTTATTCTATTGAAGCCAGAGTTACTGCCGAGCGATTAGTGGTACGAGCTGGTGGCGAAGTAATTTTTCGTGCGCATCCCGGGCAGATAGAGGAATGTATATTCCCCGAAGAAGAAGGTGTTGAGATTATTGCAGCTGTAGGGCCGGGCAAATTTGTTTCCCCATATTATGACAGCATGGTTGCTCAACTGGTGGTGCATGCGGAATCAAGAGATGCAGCCGCTGACAAGCTAATCGACTATTTAGGTCGAGTGGTGATCACTGGAATTTGCACCAATATTCCATTATTACGCATGATTCTTGCTGATGAAGTCTTTCGTAAAGGCATATACGACACCAATTATCTGCCTGAGATGTTACAGCGCATTGATATAAAAGCGTTGATAAATGAAATAGAGTCCGATGGTGGTGGCAAGGGTGAAAGCATTGACAGCAACGCAGTGCGCATAGATGGCAGTGATGAGTTAAAGGTGTTATCTCCTGCGACTGCAATTTTCTATAGCGCGCCGTCGCCCTCAGAGCCAGAGTACGTGGCAGTGGGGCAGAAGATTAGCGTAACAGAAACACTTTGTCAGCTGGAAGCTATGAAGGTCTTTAATCCGCTAACCCTGAAAGACTTTAACGTAGGTGGCGTCGTCTACGACCCTGATCGCAGTTATCAAGTAACGCGGGTGAATATAAGTGATGGCCAGCAGGTCAATGCGGGAGATCTGCTCTTTGTGGTGAAACCGACTTAACTAACGGTTTTTTCTTTTAGATGGCGAAGTCGGCATAACTATTCTATTTACGTTAGCCATATAACGCGGAACATTTGCTTGTGCCGTGGCTCGTTTGTGTGATTGTAGCCCACTTAACTGGCTAGAACGTAAACGCCTCTAAAGATGCAGATGGTTGCGACGGTTAAAATTATGCGGCGACTGAGTTTGGTGAAATCTGCGTCATTCCACTTAGTTAGCAATATTGTTCCTACTCGAGTTCCTAGAATTGCCGCACCCAGTGAGGCTGCAAATATCCAGCCGGGTAATTCGCTGACCAGTGAGATAAGTACCCCGTAGTACAAAATTCTCAGTAAGTGACCTATGGTTTGAGTCAGCGCCTTATTTGCAACTATGGCTTGTCTTCCTAAACCACTGTTGAGATAAAATACATCTAATACAGGCCCGGCTGCGCCAGCTATTAGTTGCGCAAAGGTCACAATAAAGCCGCATGAAATGGTGGTCAGTGGCTGAGTGATATTCAAACCATTTAGTCGACCACTCCACTGCGCAGCCCAAGGAAAAATGCCAATGGCTAGAAGTACTACGCCCGGGTCCGGCACTAATACCAACCATGTGGCCATTCCCACAGCGCAAGCAGCCCCTAAGCCATAGGCAGGCAGTAGCTGCCAGATGAGATGTTTTTTAAGCAATAGTGTCCTCGCACCGTTGGCCATGGCCTGGGTAGTACCGTGTAGTATCATGGCACTTGAGACTGGGAGTATTGTGATTAGTACCGCCATGAGTATCGCGCCTCCAGCCATACCAACTAAACCAGACAACACGCTGGTGAAAAAGGCAGTGACGATGAGTGCGACGAAAAGCATCGAAAGACGATAAGTTCATATGATTCATGAAAAAAGCGACGAATAAGAATATGATCAAGTCTTCTTGTGCACGAATATGAGTCATGATAGAAAATCTAGAGACATTAGTCGCGTTATCCAAGGCTGGTACTATGATGGAAGCTAGCACCGCACTCCGCATTTCACAGTCTGCGGTAAGCAAAAGAATTGCTTCGTTAGAACGGTACTATGATCGGGACCTGATAGAGCGGCACGGTCGCCGAGTTGTTCTCACCCATCACGGAACCCGTTTGGTTGAGCGCGTTACACCGCTGTTGTCTGAACTTCGCAGTGTGTTTTTAGAAGATAACGCCTTACGTAAAGGTAAAATTATTCTTGGCGTTTCAGAGGCTATTTTGGCGAGTTGGGGCTCAGATCTGTTTTCTAAAGTGCGTGATGTAATGCCCAGCGTTGAGTTTGAATTTCACGCTCAACGTTCACCGGTGGTCCTTGACCGTCTGCGCTCCGGTGAATATATGGTGGGTATTTGTACGGGTAGCCCAGATGCGGATTCTGATTTGGTATCCGAGGTTATTCGTCAAGAACCGATGGTGATTATTCCCTCTGGGCTTGGTGCACTGAAGTACAAAAACGGGGATGCTTTAGATGTGATGACCATTGAATCGCGTTCTGGTGCTTGGGGGTCTATTGAGGAAAATATGCAACACATGAATCTCAATAGGATAGCGTCTTTGGAATCCTTTTTCGCGGTGGCGCAAATGGCCCTCTCCGGATTCGGTCATGGGCTGGTCCCGGTGGGTGTGGCACGGACTTTGTCAGTGCCTAAGGATAAAATCCTTGAGTTAGATAAGTCTGGACTAACTAGACCGGTCAGGTTTGTCGCCCGAAAGTCTATGTTTTCTCAGGAGTTAGTACGTTCTTTCTATAACGAGGTTTCTCGGTTAGCCGGTGAGATAGAGGGCGATTAGTCCTCCAATGCGAGTGTTTGTGCCGCTGCTCTTGATTAGGGACAGCGGCACTACTTAAACTGTTAAAGAGGAAGAGGAAGAGGAAGAGGAAGAGGAAGAGGAAGAGGAAGAGGAAGAGGAAGCGTTAGCGATGCTCTCCTTGCGGCATAATTCAGCTAGGCCCTCTACCCAAACAGGATTGTCGTTAATGCACGGAATCAAGGTAAAAGTTTCACCGCCTGCTTCCATAAATGTCTCGTGACCCTGCATGCCCATTTCTTCCAGTGTCTCCAAGTTGTCCACGACAAAAGCGGGGCAAACCACTGCAACATTTTTAATGCCTTTTTCTGGAAGCGCCTCTAGTACCTTGTCGGTATAGGGAGTAAGCCAAGGCAGGCGTCCCAATCGAGATTGAAAACTCACGCCGTATTGGTCGTCTCGCATCCCCAGATATTTAACGATTTCCTTAGACGTCTCATAAACTTGGTGCCGATAACAGGTGTCGTGGGCAGGTGACGGCACAGCGCAGCAGTCGTCGCAATTCAAGCAATGTTTTTTAGTTGGGTCTGCGGTTTCTAGGTGACGTTCAGGTAAGCCGTGGTAGCTGAATAATAAGTGGTCCCACTTCTCAGGTAGGTTCTCGCGAATAACTTCGCCCCACGCTTTAACATGTTGTGGTTTCTTGTAAAAAGGAGGCATGACAAAAGAGGACATCCCGTCTGGCAACGCGCCAACAGCAGCCTCGATGGAGGTAGTAATTGTAGAGTCGGCGTGCTGCGGGTAGAGCGGGATAATACATACGTTATCGACACCACGTGTTTTAAGCGCCTGTATGCCATCGGGAATGCTTGGGCTGCCATAGCGCATGCTTAAGACTACGGGTTCTCCCAGTGCAGATTCTAAGCTGTCAGCTAATGTTTGGCTTTTGACCAACAAAGGCGACCCTTCCTTCGTCCAAATTTTGCTATAAGCTTCTGCGCTGCCCTTTGGTCTAAATGGCAGAATAAAGCCACTGACAATGATTTTGCGTAAAAACCATGGCACGTCTAGGACGTGACGGTCCATAAGAAACTCACCCAGATACTCTCGCACATCTTTAACCGAAGGCGATTTAGGCGTACCCAAATTGATAAGTAAAAAACCGTTCTTCGTTGTCTGGGTTGCTTGCATGAAAAGGCTCTTTTTTACTAGGAAATAGGCTAATGGTTTAAGACCAAAATAAATCTTGTTTCGTCGGGCCGTTTTTAGCATCGGCTATGTGTATATCTAGTGAATTTGCTTACATTGAGATAGTATCTTGTCCCTTTCTAACAACAACAAAGCGAGCATCGTGACTCTAATCGTAGACTATGACGCGGGAAATTTGGCCAGCGTTAAAAGAGCGTGTGAGCAGGTAGGTTTGGAAGCAGAATTCTGTGCTGACCCAGATCATTTGCGGCATGCCCAGCGCGTGATCTTTCCTGGTGTAGGTGCTGCCGGTAGCGCAATGGCCAGTCTTAAATCTCGCGGTTTAGACCAGGCCCTGCGCGAGGTGATAAACAATGGTTGTCCGGTGTTAGGCATTTGTTTGGGTATGCAGATCTCCTTGGATTATTCTGAAGAAAACGACACGGCAACGCTTGGCTTTATTGCGGGCAAGGTGAGTCGCTTCCGTATGGACCGCCTAGACCTGAAGGTCCCGCATATGGGATGGAATGAGGTCTGCGTGCAGCACACGCACCCAGTATTACAAGGCATAGAAGCAGGGGACGAGTTCTATTTCGTGCACGGCTATTTCCCTACGCCAAAAGACAATTCGGCCGTTTTAGCCACGACAGACTATGAAGGTCACTTTGCCAGCGCTATTGGCAAAGACAGTTATATAGGCACCCAGTTTCACCCGGAAAAGAGTGGGCGAGTTGGACTGCGGTTATTAAACAATTTTGCGCAGTGGGACGGTCAATGTTAAGTAAACGTGTTATCGCCTGTTTGGATGTAAGAGATGGGCATTTAGCTAAGAGCGTTAAATTCGTAAATACGCAGAATATCGGTGACCCAGTAGAGAAAGCCCATGAGTATTATCTTGATGGATTGGATGAGCTGGTTTTTTATGACATCACCGCCTCAAGTGAAAAACGCAATATCATGCTAGATGTGGTCGAGTCCGTTGCAAGTCAAGTATTTATTCCATTGTCTGTGGGCGGCGGTGTGCGCAGCGTAAGCGACGCAACCGACTTACGCTTGGCTGGCGCAGAAAAAATCAACGTTAACTCAGCAGCGGTGAAGCGCCCGGAGTTGATTGACGAATGTTCCTCCGCTATCGGTAATCAAAATGTTGTTTTATCCATGGATATTCAGAAAGTTGCTAAATCTAATGAAATCCCCAGCGGCTATGAAATTGTCATTAACGGCGGCCGTTCACCAATGGGGTTAGATGCCCTAGCTTGGGCGTTAGAAGGTGAAAAGCGCGGCGCTGGAGAGTTGGTGATTAATTCTATTGACGCCGATGGTACTAAAGATGGCTATGAAATTGAGCTAACGGCAATGATCGCTCAAGCTGTGCGCGTACCAGTTATAGCGTCAGGCGGTGCAGGTTTGCCAGAGCATTTATACGAGGTGTTGACGAAAGGCCATGCGGATGCCGCTTTGGTTGCCTCCATGGTTCACTATGGTGATTACAAAGTGAGCGAGCTCAAGGGTTACTTACATGATCAACGTTTGAAGATACGTATGTCTTGGTAGCGTCAGTTACGAAGCTAGATCTGCAGGGCGTTTGTTGAGAAATTATAGAGGGTGGTCTGATGGCGAATAATATGAAAGCGATACAAGTAGACGGCGATGATTTGGTTTGGGCCGATTATGTAATCCCTGAATGTGGAGCGGGAGAAATTCGCATTCAAGTAAAAGCCACGGCGATTAACCGCGCTGACTTAATGCAAAGAGCGGGTGGTTATGCTCCACCTCCGGGCGCCAGTGAGATCATGGGTTTAGAGTGCGCTGGCGAAGTGGTAGAGCTTGGCGCGGGCGTTGATGATTTTAAGTTGGGTGATGGTGTATGCGCACTGTTGGCAGGCGGAGGTTATGCCGAACAAGTAGTGGTGCCCGCAGGGCAGGTGTTACCAATCCCTAGTGGATTAAACTTTGTTGAAGCAACCGCGTTGCCAGAAGTATTTGCCACCGCGTACTTAAATCTATATATCGAAGGTGCTCTGCAAGACGGCGAACGCGTCATTTTGCATGCTGGCGCTAGTGGCGTAGGCACTGCCGCAATTCAAATGCTCAAACACACGAATAACCCAAGCTTCGTCACCGTAGGTTCGGAAGATAAGCTTTCCCAGTGTGTGGCGTTAGGAGCTGACGGTGGGTCTATCCGGTATGACGGATCATTTTTGGCCAAAGCTCAGCAGTGGGCAGGGCCAAGTGGCGTGGACGTAATTTTAGACCCTGTTGGCGCGCAGTACCTCAGCGACAACCTAACGGTATTGGGTCTAGGTGGCCGCTTGGTGCTTATCGGTTTGATGAGCGGTATACAATCTGAAATTAATCTAGCTATGTTGATGATGAAGCGCTCTCGCATCATTGGGTCTACGCTACGCGCACGGCCAATCTCTGAAAAAACCGCAGTTATGCAGGGTTTATTTGAAGAGGTCTGGCCAAAAATAGAGAAAGGTGAGATACGCCCAATTATTGACGCACAATTTCCTATCGAAGAAATGCAAGCAGCGCACACACTGATGGCCGATAATGGCACTTTTGGTAAAGTTGTATTGAGTATTTGATGAGAGTTTTTGTCCCGTTTGAATGATAAAATTCCGAAAAAAATTAAAACATCAGCTAGCAGAAAATAACATCGTCGGTGGTGTTAAATGTAGGATTTGAGTTGGAAGCCAGGCAAAGGCCTAGCTTGTGACTAGTGCTCGGAGTACTTACTTTGGGTGAACTTTGATAACGGCGCCTTGTTCGCCGTCGGTAACGATATAGAATAATTCATCTGGGCCTACTCTTATGTCACGTATGCGAGCGCCTAGTTCTGCAAACAAGGATTCCTCTGCGGTTACTTGTTTGTTGGCGATTGTCAGACGGCGCACTTCTTTATTCACCAATGCACCGACGAATAAGCTGTTTTTCCATTCGGGAAATTTATCTCCCTCATAAAATGCCATGCCAGAGGGTCCTATAGAAGGGGTCCAAATATGCTGTGGTTGTTGCATCCCCGCATACTCCGTAAGTGGCGAAACGTAGGCGCCGTTGTAGTCCATGCCGTAGGTGATTGCAGGCCAGCCATAGTTATTACCCTTATCGATTACATTTATTTCATCACCACCTTTTGGGCCATGTTCGTTGAGGTATACGGTCCCATCGAGGGCGATAGCCAACCCCTGAGGGTTGCGGTGGCCATAGGTCCAAACCTTCGGTGCCTGTGGGAATGGGTTTCCTTGGGCGGGGCTTCCATCCTTGTTAATGCGGATAGTTTTACCTAAGTGCGAATAGAGGTCCTGGGCGTGCTCTCTGAAGTCAAAACCGTCACCTGTGGTAATCAGTAACAAGTTGTCGCTGGTTATGGCCATGCGGCCACCGTAGTGTAGCGGCGCGTACTTGCGTGGATTGGCTGTAAATATGACTTCGATATTAGTTAAAGCATTGCCCGTAAGGGTTGCTCTAGCGACATTGGTACCATTTTCATCGCCATCGCCTTCTGCGTAGGAAAGGTAAATAGTGTTGTTGGTTGCGAAGTCGTTGTCTAGGAGCAGATCAAATAGGCCGCCTTGGCCGGCACGGTACACTTTGGGCACACCACTAATAGGATCACTTAAGCTGCTACCTTTGCCAATTCGTCTCACCGTGCCGCCCAGTTCTGCGACTAGCAAATCGCCGTTGGGTAAAAAATCAACACTCCATGGAAAGTTTAGGCCTTCAGCCAGAGTTTCTAGTCGATAAGTTTGCTCTGCAGCATTGATTGGTAGTGTAAGTAAAATGATAAGGGCTGAAGCAAAACATTTAGCTAAGTGGTTGCCATTGACTCGCATACGGAGAAATTTTTTCTGAAGCAATTCTTGCGCTTTTTTCATTTGCTTTCCTTGTTCACTGAATTTGGTTAAATGCCTAACAGTGGTATTATGTCACATCGAGTAGCGGGAACAGTCGATCTTTGTTTGCCGCCTTTGCGTTTGATAATTATAGTGGGAGTAGAGCTTTGTTAATACGGATATATGGTTTTTTGGCGGCAGTATCTGCGACCTATACTTTTGCGGTTATTGGTTATTCGCAAGTTAATTTGCTGAATCTAGTAGACATGGGCATAGCAGTAGATTTCGCAATGCGCATGCAAACTTTGCAGCATGACTTGGTGGGGATGTTGGATCTATTTTTACCCATTATAATTGTCGCTTTGCTTTTGGCTTTTTCTTTCGCTGCTCTAATTATCAGCCGAATGCCTCACCTGCGAACTGTAGGTTATGTTTTGGCGGGTACCATGGGTATTTATGCTGTGATTGTGAGCCTTGGGTTGATGATGGGTACCAATCCAATAGCAGTAACGAGAAGTGCGGGTGGACTTCTTTCTCAAGTTGCAGCCGGAGCAGTAGGTGGCTTGGTTTTTGCTGTAGTTACAGCAAAATTAAATTCAAAAGGTAATCCTAAAGATAATCAAAATAAAGCGCCTACGAATTCTACCCAGCAATCTGTATCCCGAGACTAAAAACGAAAAACTGAGATTTGTAGTCCTTGTTCTTCTTATTCTGAAAAATAGGTGGCCTAACGGGTACTTGGCTTTCTACTTCGCGAGCATCAGCACCCAAGCCTATGACAAACTCCTCAAGCTAGAGATGCCAAATGCACCATCTGTTCGGACAAGGTGCCAAGTGTTGCATTGAACTCGACAGCCCTTGCCCGTTCTTTCTCAACTACTTCTGCGGGTGCTTTGGCTACAAACGACTCATTGCTAAGTTTTTTGTCAATGCGCTCTATTTCACCGAGGATGCGTTCCACCTCTTTATTTATTCGCGCTTGTTCAGCGGCTATGTCTATTAGTCCCGCTAACGGCACCATGACTTTTAGTTCACCTACTAGGCTCAGAGCGTTTGCCGGTGGAGTAACCCCATTCTCCAACCAAGTGATTTCCGCTATGTTAGCCAAACGCATGAGCATTTCGCGGCTCTCTGTTGCCCCTATGCGATCCGCCGAGCAGCCACCTTGCAGCAGCAATGTGATCTCTTTGCTCGGTTTTATGTTCGCTTCACCTCGAATGTTACGAATGCCTGTGATTACTGCCTTCAACCATTCAATTTGTTCTTCGGCGGCTGGATCGTTGATGATTTCCTCTGGGTCAGGAAAACTTTGGAGCATGATGCTGTTTTCTGCGGCATTTGCAGATATAGGAATGATCCCCAAACGCGGGGCAACTTGCTGCCATAGTATTTCTGTAATAAAGGGCATGACAGGGTGAGCTGTGCGCAGCAAGGTATCTAATACTTCTAGCAATGTGCGCTGAGTGGCCTTTTTTAGAGCCGGGTCAATGTCTTCATTCCAGAGGAGTGACTTGGTTAGTTCTAAGTACCAATCACAGTACTCGTGCCAAGCAAATTCATAAATGCTGCTTGCAAAAATATCGAAGCGATAGGTTTCAAGAGCAAACTTTGCATCTTCCACCATGCGCCTAGTTTTACTCAAAATCCAGCGGTCAGCAGAACTGAGGGTAGATTTGTCGACGGTTTGAGTTAGATCGACATCTTCGGTGTTCATTAAGACAAATTTACTAGCGTTCCACAGCTTGTTGCAGAAGTTTCTATAGCCTTCAATACGGTTGGTATCAAAACGGACGTCTCTGCCAGTTGTTGCTAGAGCGCAGAACGTGAACCTTAATGCGTCTGTGCCGTAAGCTGCTACGCCCTCAGGAAAATCTTTGCGCGTTTGTTTTTCAATGCGCTTAGCCATTTTCGGTTGGGTGAGGTTGCTGGTGCGTTTGGCAACTAATGTTTCTAGGTCGACGCCGTCGATAAAGTCTAACGGATCTAAACCATTGCCCTTAGACTTAGACATTTTCTGACCTTCGAAGTCGCGCACTAAGCCGTGAATATATACGGTGTCGAAGGGTACTTTCTTTTCAAAATGCAGAGTCATCATGATCATTCTGGCGACCCAGAAGAAAATAATGTCATGACCCGTGACTAGCGTACTTGACGGTAAGTAGTCTTCTAAATCCTGGTGTTTTTTTGGCCAGCCTAATGTGGCCATCGGCCACAGGGCTGATGAAAACCAAGTTTCCAACACATCGTTGTCTTGACGGAGTTTTAAGTTTTTACTTAAATCATATTTTTCGCGCGCGCTCGTCTCGTTCTCGGCAGCATAAATATTGCCAGCTTCGTCATAAAAAGCTGGAATTCTGTGGCCCCACCATTGCTGACGGCTGATGCACCAATCTTGGATATCTCTCATCCAAGAAAAATAAGTGTTCGCATATTGTTTTGGTACGAATTTGATTTTACCGTCTTCAACCGCTTGTATGGCTGGTTCAGCAAGTGGCGCAATTTTCACAAACCATTGGTCCGTAAGGTAAGGCTCAATAATTGCGTTTGATCTGTCGCCCCGGGGCACCATGAGTTTGTGATCTTCAACAGCAGCTAACAAATCTACGGCATCAAGGTCGGCCACAATTTTCTTGCGTGCAATAACGCGGTCTAAACCGCGATAGGCTTCCGGCGCCTCGTCGTTGATTTTTGCTTCTGGCGTTAGGATATTAATCGACTCAAGGTTGTGCCGGTCGCCTATTTCATTGTCATTGAAGTCGTGGGCGGGGGTTATTTTCACACAACCCGTACCGAATTCCATGTCTACATAATCATCCGCAATGACAGGAATTTCTCGTCCAACAAGGGGCAGCGTAATTGTTGCGCCAATTAAATGTGCGTAGCGCTCATCGTCCGGGTGCACGGCTACCGCAGTATCACCCAACATGGTTTCTGGTCTTGTAGTGGCTACTACCAAGAAGTCATCGCCCTCTTTAGTTTTTGCGTTGTTGGCGAGTGGGTAACGAAAGTGCCAAAGAAAGCCTTGTTCTTCTTTACTCTCCACTTCTAAGTCCGATATAGCCGTTCCCAGTTCAGGGTCCCAGTTGACTAGGCGAGTGCCTCGATAGATGAGGCCTTGGTCAAAAAGTTGAATAAACGCTGTTTGTACCGCTTCAGCATAACCGTCATCCATTGTGAAGCGTTCGCGCGTCCAATCGATACTAGAACCCATGCGTCTGATTTGTTTAGAAATTGTGCCACCAGATTGTTTTTTCCAATCCCAAACGCGCTCAATGAATGCCTCTCTACCCAGTTCGTGGCGGCTGCTGCCTTCACTAGCAATTTGTCGTTCAACCAGCATTTGTGTCGCGATGCCCGCATGGTCTGTGCCCATCTGCCATAAGGTGCGATTACCTAACATGCGCTGATAGCGAATTAGCGAATCCATCAAGGTCTGGTTGAATGCGTGGCCCATGTGCAGAGTGCCGGTAACATTAGGTGGGGGGATCAGTATGCAATAACCGTCGCCGTCTCCCTTGGGTGCAAAATGACCAGCTTTCTCCCAGCTTTGGTAAAGCTCTTGTTCTATTTTTTCCGGATTAAAACTATTGTCCATGGGTTCCTATATCTACTTTTTTTGGCTCTGGGTTGCTTGGAGCAGACCCTCATAAAATGGCGCTGGGGTCATTAGCTTAATTTTCCCAATCTTTCAGGTCGTGGTGATGCAATGGGTAGCCGCGGTCACGATAAAATTTATAGTGCTCGCGTCCCCGGTCTTTTGTTTCGCCGACGAGGATTTCGGCCACCCGGTCGAAGCGCCCAAAGAAGCTGGGTACCTGAGAGGCCAAATTAATCAAGAAACCGCTGTCGTGGAGTGGGCCTGCACAGCCCAGGTGTATTGGGCTTTTGACTTCTGCATAGTCTTTTTTTTGATAGTTACTCGCTTCTTCACCAGTAAGCTTCGCGTCACTAATTTTTTCGGCGTGCACCGCGGCGGTTTCTCCAGGCTGGGGTACTAATTGGTGCGGTAAAAAACGATGTTTCGGATAGTCCCAAAGCAATGTGTCCATGGCGGCAACTTGGGTTTTATCCTCAAGTTGCACATGCACTGGCATACCACCTTGTATAGCCTTGAGGCAGAGCCTGCAAGCGAAGCGCATTGCTGCATCCTCGCTAATGTCCTCCAAGACATAAAAATCTACCCTAGTCACTTATTCCGGCCGCCCTAACTCTGATTGACCAAATATTTGAACAACATGGGCACTGGCCGGCCACTAGAGCCCTTGTTTGCGCCGCCATTAAAGGCGCTGCCCGCAATGTCCAAGTGTGCCCATGGTGTATCGTCCACAAAGCGCGACAGGAAACAGGCAGCGGTAACGCTGCCTGCGCCGCGCCCTCCAACATTGGCCATATCCGCGAAGTTTGAGTTAAGACCTGCCTGATAGTCATCCCACAAAGGCAGTCTCCAGTTGCGGTCTCCGGTGTCTTGGCCAGCCTCCAAGAGGTCGTCTGCTAAAGCGTCGTCGTTGGCGAAAAGTCCGCTGGCATGGCTGCCTAGCGCCATGATGCATGCGCCAGTTAGGGTTGCCACGTCGATAATTGTGCGCGGCTTAAAAGTTTGTGCGTGTGTAAGGGCATCGCATAAAACCAAGCGGCCTTCAGCATCGGTATTCAAAATTTCCACCGTCTTACCTGAGCTGGTTGTAACAATATCGCCCGGGCGAGTAGCGCCTCCGCTTGGCATGTTTTCAGCCGCTGCGACAATGGTCAAAAGGTTGATCGGAAGCTTGGCTTCAATAGCCGCCTTTGTCGCACCTAAAACTGCCGCCGCGCCGCCCATATCGTATTTCATTTCATCCATTGCGGGTGGGGGCTTAAGGGAAATACCGCCGGTATCAAAGGTAATGCCTTTACCCACTAGTGCTATAGGGGCCTGACTCTTTGGGCCGCCGCTGTAATTAATAATGATCATTCGGCCAGGATTGTCGCTACCCTGAGATACAGCCATAAATGCACCCATACCCATGCTGAGCATTTTCTTTTCATCTAAGTGACTGACTTTTACTTTTGGGTTGCGCGCCATCTTACGAGCCTCCGCCAGCAGGTAGAGAGGCGTACAAACGTTAGGCGGCTCGTTGCCCAAGTCCTTTGTCAGCGCCATGCCCGCATCTAGCGCGTTGCCCAAGTTAATGGTGCGTTGCACTGAAGCGGTATTTTTTGCCGGGGCTTGAATACGGACGCGCTTTAACTGGTGAGGGGGCTTTGGCTGAGTCTTGTAGCGGTTAAATTGATACGCCGCATGACTAATTGCTTGCAGTAAGGTTTGGGCCTTCCATGGTGCGTCTTTGCCTTTTACTTTAGCGTCTAGTAGAGCAATCAGTGCCTGACCTATGGGTAGTTTTATTAATGTTTTGGCCGCGACGTCGCAAGCTTTAGCAAAATTTGCCGCAGAAGCTTCGCTTGTGCCGCCAATGATCAACAGCCTTGCTGCAGCGCCTTCCATTTGAATGCACAGCGTGTTGCCAATGTTGTCTTTGAAATCCTGGGTAGCTTGTTTGAACGCGCTTTGGTTTCCTGATGACTTAGCTACTTTTTTAGCAACCTGAAAGCTAGTCACGAGGCAGGGGGTACGGGCGGCACTTAGCTCGCCACTTGTAAGGGTGAAATTCATGTTTGATTAATCCACATCAGTAATTGGAGGTGCGAAGCACAAGTTTAGCGTTATTGGAGGAAAAAGACTGAAAAGAAATGAGACAAAATGGGCCCAGATTGGAATCAGGCGACCGAGCTTCAGCTGGCTGGTTGCAAGAATAAGAGAGGGCTGCACGGCGCTGAACGGTCAAGGAATTAGGCAACTATCGTGGCAGGTATACAATCAACGTCTTACTGGCTCTGTCATGCCAAGTTTGCCTGTCATCACCAATAAACAGCCAAAGATACCCTAGGCCAGCGCAGGTCAGCGAGAACGGTGCAACTAAGGCACGGATGGCTATTTGTTGAAGATTTACTCTGCTGCCAGATTCATCTACCAACCTGATATGCCAAGCACGCATACCAAGTGTTTCGCCATTTTTGTGCCAGCAGTACGCGTAGAAAGCCACTGTCTCCACTATCAAAGTCAGTTGAAATGCAAAGCCTGTAACGACGTCGCCGCTCAGAGGTACCCAGATAAACCCTGTTAAAAACCACAGCGCTAAGATCAGCAAGCTGTCATACATCAGAGCACCTAAGCGCCGGCCGATGCCGGCTGGGAATCCTTCTTCAGGGCTGTATATTTCTTCTTGTTTATTCAATGACTTTGACCACTTATTAGCCCGCTTATTAAAATGTTGCTACATGATCGGCTAGTTTCACCGCACGACCGACATATTCTTCTGTGGTCATACTTTGCAGTAGATCAGCATCATGCGAGGTGCCCCAAGCTCGGCGGCCGTCAGACAGCCTGGCAGCCACAAATGCTTTGTTTACGCCTTCAGGACCGTACATTACAGAATAACCCTCTACGATGCCCTTACCGACGTGAGCCATAGCGACTTCTCGCTTTGGTAATGCATCTACCTGATTTTGCAGGTTTGCATGCTGAAAAGGTTTTTCTGGTCGCTGAGTAGAGTAGGTTCCAAAAGCATGTTTGGTAATGTATCCGCCGTTCGCCGTGATCATTCCTTTATCGCCTGGTTTGGCTCTAAGTAATTCAGCCATACGAACGATGGAGTGCATAACGTAGTTATTCAAAGGGCCGCCTGCCCAGGTCAAGCCGCCGGTAACAGTTAATGGTTTGTTTGCGTCTAAGCCTAGTTCTCTGGAAGCGATTTGCACGGCGACAGGAAAACAGCTGTAGACGTCGACGAGGTCGATATCAGCCGGCGTCATCCCAGACATCTCGAGGCATTTCTTGCCCGCCAGACGAATGGCAGGGGAGCTGTGAAAGTTGTCTCGGGTTGAGAAATGGAAATGATCTTGAGCGTCGCTGCCAGCCCAAGGATATACCCACTTTTCCTTCGGTATGCCCAGTGCTTCTGCTTTTTCTTCTGAACACAAAATCAACGCAGCGGCCTGATCTACGGCGCTATTTGAATTCAAAAATTTAGGATATGGGAACGATACGGGACGGTTGACGTCGGAGACTGTGCGAATTTCTTCGGCGGTTTTTGCTTCGCGAATCCAAGCATTAGGGTTGTTTGCGGCAACTGCGCTGAAGTCCGCCCAAAGTTCAGAAATATGCTTCATGTGGTCATCGACATTCATGCCCAATTCGCTGCGCATGGCAGTTTCCATAATGGGGTAAATTTGTATTGGACGGCCTAATCTAATGGCAATCTCGGCCTCGTGACGCATATCTTTATCTTCGCCGATAAGTAGGTCAGGTATACCTGGTAGTTCTGCCCAACCCAGATCATGCTGAGCCTTGGCCGCTTTTGCTTGAGTGTTACCGCATTCTGCGCCGGTAAGAATAATTATGTCGTGACTGCCGCTTTGAATGTCGAGCGCGCTAACGTTCAACACCGATTGGACATAGTTTCCCCCAAACGGTGATAAAGCAGTTTGCGCGTTTGGACAGCCTATGGCTTCAGCGACTGCTTTTGCAGGGTTTTGATAGCCCCAAATACCTTTAATAACGCGTACGGAATTTGCATTAAGTAGTTCGCTATTGCCTGCATCTGCCGCGGCAGCTTTGACTGCATCAATCATGAGTTCTATGGGTTCCTTTGCCGACGCAAAATCTTGGAACCGCTGCTCAAGGTGGCTAATACCAACTAACACGGGTGTTGCTTGACTCATTGTTTTACTCCCCAAAATGGCTTTTTTCTTGTGCAATCTGACTGAACCGCTACAGCGTGAATTTTTCAATAGTGATGATTATACATAAGTGACCTTTACTGCGTGTGATCTGTCTTTGTTCCAAGTTTTACTTGCGATTGGTCAGGGTAATCTGGCGAAGACTTATTAATAGTTGCATTATGTCGTTCGGAGAAATTTCATTTGGGGGGCTAGGTGAGTATCGATAAGCACCTAATAAAAAGTTTGAGTTGGACGGCAGAAATAATATGAGCAGTGATATCGATTTTTCGCCAGTTGACGTTTTGATTATTGGTGCCGGCGCATCTGGTGCCACGGCGGCTTGGAATTTGGCCGAAACCAAAATGCGTATTGTCTGCTTAGAACAGGGCGGTTGGACTAATCCTGCAGATTACCCAACCACCGGACGAGACTGGGAAAGTCGGGCGCAATCGGATTTTAGTATTAATCCCAATCGTCGCCAGCAGCCGGGTGATTACCCTGTAAACGACGATGATTCGCCGATCAAAATCGCCAACTTCAATGGCGTGGGCGGAGGTACAGTATTGTACGCCGGTCACTATCCTCGCTTTCACCCCTCTGATTTTAAGGTTAAGTCTTTAGATGGTGTGGCCGATGATTGGCCTCTAGATTACGGCGATTTAGAGCCTTTTTATGCAGAAAATGATCGGATAACCGGTGTCTCTGGCCTTGCCGGCGATCCGGCGTACCCAGCGAAACAATCACTCATGCCGCCCCTACCTATGGGAAAGTCTGGGCAAAAATTGGCAGAAGGTTTTGACCAGCTAGGTTGGCATTGGTGGCCTTCAGATTCGGCCATTGCTACGCAACCATACAACGGTAGAGATCAGTGCATAAACCTTGGTGCTTGCATTTATGGCTGCGCTCAAGGCGCCAAAGCCAGCACTGATATCACCTATTGGCCGGAGGCCATTCGCGCCGGCGTGGAGCTGCGCACTTGGTGCCGAGTTAAAGAAATCAACATTGGCGATGACGGTTTAGCGTGTGGAGTAACTTATTTTGATGAAGATGGCGTTGAGCAATTTCAACCGGCCCATGTAGTTGTGATGGCCTGTAATGGCGTAGGCACGCCACGCATACTGCTAAATTCTGTATCCGAGCAATTTCCAGATGGACTGGCCAATCGCTCTGGCTTGGTTGGTAAGAACTTGATGCTTCATCCATACGCGTCTATCCAAGGGGTATTCGACGAACCTTTAGACGGTTACCGCGGACCACACGACAGTATTTGGAGTCAGGAGTTTTATGAAACGAGTGAACAAAGAGATTTTGTCCGCGGCTTCACCTACGAGACTACTAGAGGCCGGGGTTTAGTAGCCACCGCTTTGACAGGTGTGCATACAGGTCGCATTCCTTGGGGCTCTGGCCATCACGAGGCCTATCGCAAGCTGCATAACCGCATCGCTGGTATGGTGGCTATTTGTGAAGATCTGCCCGAAGAACACAATACCGTTACATTAGACCCGTGGATTAAGGACGCCCACGGTATTCCCGCACCTAAGATGAGCTATAAAATTAGCACCAATTCTCAAAATATGCTCGACTTTGCCGTTGCTCGAGCCTCAGAAACTTTGCGCGCAGCTGGTGCCACGGATTTGATTATTGAGTCGCCATTAACTAGTGGCGGTTGGCATTTGATGGGCACAGCGAGAATGGGAAAGGACTCAAAAAATTCTGTTGTTAATGAATGGGGTCGCAGTCATGACGTAAAGAATTTATTTATTGTAGATGGCAGCATTTTTGTCACCAGTGCAGGAGTGAACCCCACTAGGACGATCCAGACCCTGGCACTTTACATTACTGATCAAATTAAGAAGCGCTTAGCCCACTTGTTTGACTGATTCTAATGCCAATTTTGCGAGCGGGCCTCATTGCAGCTGGGGTTGATGCAGGAAATGAAAGTGCAGGAAAGAAAAGAGAAGAAAATTTATGAGCAACACGATTGCAACAGATAGTTTGTTTAGCATTGAACAGCGCGACGCGCTGCGCTTGTTGGCAAGAATGATCATTCCATCAACTGCAGCCTACAATCTGCCCGGTGCAGATGATGACCTTATTTTTGCCGATATTTTAGAGTCTGCCAAAGCTAATGAGGCGCAGATTGCTGAAAGCATTGATTTTGCCATGTCCCATGATCTGGGGAGCGGTGTGTCGATAGAGCAAGTGGCTTCTGAGCTAGAGGGCCATCCAGCAATGGCAGCCTTAGTGAGTTTGGTTATGCAGTGCTATTACCGCGATGACCGTATAATGGTGTCGTTAGAGGTGGAGCCTAGAGCACCTTTTCCGCAAGGTTTTGATGTGCCTCAAGGTGATTGGTCGATGCTCGATGCTGTGCAAAAGCGTGGGAAAATTTGGCGAGATGCATAAATGGACCGGGCAGACTTCTAACCGTTTTTGATATGGCTTTTTACGTTTAGATTAACGTTTAAGACTTGTAAAAAGTTGCAGCTGACCATTTGCGGTCAGTACTTTTTTACAATGTAAGCCAACCTCCTAGACTGGCGCGACCTTAGCTTCATCAATTTCCTTTTGAATTTCTGCCAGCTTCTCCTCGGTCAATGAATAGTTCCAAAGTAACGGCATTGCCACAAACTTGAATATGGCTGGGACTATGGAATACAAGCAGGCCAACCAAAGCAATGAATAAGCAGTGTTGGGCGCTTCAATAGGATCTGCCAGCGAGTTGAAGCCAACTATAGTCGCCGCTGTGGTGCCCACTATTAAACCTGCGGCATAAGCTAGTTTTCGGGTCATGGTCCAAATGCTAAAGTATGCTCCACCTTGACGTTTGCCAGTACGAGAGCTATCGAGATCAATTACATCTGCTGCCATTGCGTAGGGTAGGGCGCTAAGTGCTCCAATGGCGCTGCCTTTAAGACACATCACGCCGATGAAGAATGCGAACTTCCCAGTGGGAATGCCTGCAAAGCGTTCATCTAAACCAGATAACCAACTGTCAGGCAAGAACGCAAGTGTTTTGGTTAACTCGAATGCCTCAAACCAAATTTGTGGTGCTATGGCGATGAGCGGTATAAAACACGACCATAGTGCGTACCAAAAAATAGCGACCATAGTTGCGCGGTGTTTGCCTATCTTGGCTGACAACTTAAACCATAGAGGTATGGCGACAATTTGGGAAATAAAATAAGGAGCGAGATAAAAACCGTATAAATCGCCGGCGAGTAAGACGTGTTTCACAAAGAAAAAACTTAGGGAGTTCGTCATTGCTGAGCCAATGGTAGAAAACAGGAAGATGATGACCAATTTCCGGTAGGGTTCATTGGCCCATACGTATTTGAAGCTTTCCCTTAAAGGGAGTCGTTCTGAATTAGTTTCTTTGACGGGATATTCAGGTACTACTTTGAGTTGGTTGAACACCAGGAAGGGCATAACTAAGACTAGCCCAATGGTTAAAAAGTAGACGTTATCAGCAGGTGCAGTATAGCCCCAGAAAACGATGATCGCCGGGCAGAGCGCACCAATGAGAGAGCCTGAGACGGTAAAAGCCTCTTTCCAACTCATTACCAGCGTTCGCTCGTTGTAGTCTCTAGCAAGTTCAGCGCCCCAAGCAGAGTAAGGGACGTCTTGAATGGTTGCGCCAATATAAAGTATCACCAGAGCGCCTAACAAATACGGGTAGCCTGTATTGAAGGTCAAGCTTAGCCAAGTTACTTCTGTGAAATCAATTGGAGGTATCCAAAGTAGCCAGACCCCAGTCATGAAAATGGGCATGCCGATTAAAATAAATGGTTTACGCCTCCCCCAACGAGTGCGAATACGGTCGGAAATAAAGCCAACAATGGGATCTGTTATTCCGTCGAATACCCGCGAGAGCGCGAGCATCAAACCTACAAAGGCAAGACTCAATCCGAAGCCTGCAGAATCTGCGTACACCGGAGTTAAATAAACGGCCAGCGGCAACGCAACCATAGATAACGGCATTGCCGGCGCCCCATAAGATGCAAGCTGATAAGTACTCAACGGTTTGTGTTGGGACAAGACGTTTCTCTCAAATAAGTTTTTGGTTAGATGACTAACTTTAAGTTTTGTTGTTTAGCGAGTCACGAATAAACTCTTCGTGTTGCGTCAATCTGTTTTACTATATTTTTTGAGCGGAATAAGTTCGGCGTTTTCCCCAATTAATTCATTGGGAAATACTACATCCATGCTGCCAAAAGTAATGCGCTGATGCTCTACTCGGGTGCCATTAATATTGCCAAGGGTGCCGTAGGTCTTGAGGCCTAGTCTCGCTCTTAGTTTGGGGCTGGCTTTATCAAATATGTCATGGGATGTTGCCGCCGCCGCGTTTTCTTGTTGGCGCACCCAAGGCGCGCAGCAAAATACAGATATAGCTCGCCTTCGATGCCCCTCATGATTCGCGCCGGTGCCATGCCAAAGTCTGCCATCGAAAGCAAAAAGGCTGCCTGCAGCAAGGTTTACCTGATGACCTAGATTAGCTTCGGGTGGATGCACTCTGTGATTGAGGGGCCAGCGATGGCTGCCAGGAAAAACCACTGTGCTACCGCGCTGGGGCGTGAAGTCGTCTAAAGTATAAAAGAGGTTGAAAATAGCTGGGAATTCTACGGATGCAGGTATTTGGCCTTGGTCCCGGTGAATCTGTTCAATTTCAGGGGTTGAGCCAAGGAACATATGGGCAGTAAGGCTGGACAGCAAAAAGTCGTTGCCTAACAAAAACCCCGCCAGTGTTTCTGTTTCAATCAGCTCCACCAAATCGAGGTAATGCTTGCCTTTATTAACAAGGTTTGGGATTACAATTTTGTTGCTTGGGCCGCGGTTAGGGCATTGTTCGCCTAGTGCAAACTCAGCCTCAAATTGGCGATCCATTCTTGCCTTCAGATCGAGGATAGTGTTGTCATCTAATACGTCGTTAATAATGCAGCAACCGTGACTGCGCAAATCCTCTTGAGCCTGGTTCAGGTCTTGTGTGGTTTCGGGCAGGGGCAATATCACTGGACCTTCAAGTTCTATATCTTGCTGATAACGGGACTGTTTCTCGCTCGAGTTGTCCATTCTATTCCTTTCCCTCCGTGCTCATCGGCTGGGTCGATTTTAATGAGTTACCACTCATTGAAGCGCACCATTTGTTTCATGTCGCGACGTCTTATGCTGCCGTGTCCGCCGAGGACTGGATAACCGATAGGCACATGAGCGCAGGTATACCAGTCTTCGGGCAAGTTCAGTAACGCCTTAACTGACTCTTCTTCATAGCAAAGCAGAGTGGTCAGCACGCAGCCGAGTCCTTCATTACGGCAGGCGAGTAAAAGGTTTTGTACAGCGGGGTAAACGGATCCGCCTCCAACTACACTGGGCCGGTTTAGTTCAGCGTCGGTAATAGCCATTAATTTTGGGTTAAAACAAAATACTGCGATTATTGGTACTTCGTGCATATGGCTGGCGAGATAGTTGCCGGCTTCCATGGCTTTGATGCTGGAGGTTTTGGCGTCCTCGGGCATATGTTCAAGTCTGGCCTCGTACCCAGGGATATAGGCGTCCCAATGTGGGCTGTAAAGATCTTGTAGGGCCTGTTTCTTTGCTGGATCTGTTACAGCAACAATGCGCCAAGGTTGTGTGTTGCCTCCTGTAGGGGCCCAAGTGGCAGCTGTCAACACCCGCTCCATAACTTCTTCATCAATTGGGTCTGGGCGCAATCTGCGCACAGCACGCAAGGTGCTCATCGCATCGTATAAATCCATATTATTCTCCTCTCTTGCACCTAAACATCCCCTAAATCGGACTAAAGTTCTAGTGGATTTTTGTAACTTTATTTAGAGGTGCTTTTTTGCAGATGTCGATTAATATGTCGCGTCGCTCGGGCGTGGTTGGTTTAGCTTTTGTTCAGGCTACGTCTGCAAGTCGGTGACTACCTCGCTTCGCTGTCTCTGCTTACACGCAGCGTTAAACAAGTGATCGAGCTCCGAGCATTTGAAATGGTTGCTATTTTTTTTGCCCTATCCCGTAACGCCGTTATCATTTCATTAATCTTTTTTGATGCTACAGATCAATCCCTGCCTCCTCGAACGATCAGTAATGGTGCGTTCACTTTATTAAGGATTTCTAATTGATTAGTGGCGAGAACCTGCCGCTACGATTGTAAACATGACCGCCCACGAATTGCTCGAAAGGCCGACTATTGAAAACGTGCTAGGAGAATTCATCAACACCTTTTACGCTTTTTGCTAAATTCTCTTTGGTTGCAGATTTGGTAATTTGGGTCTGACGTTGTGCTATGGAATTCATTATCAACAAAGCAACGACCACCTACATTAATCGCAATGTTTGCATCGATGCAGTCCATCTGAGCCCCGAGTAAATTTGCGACGATGGCACCCCTCGCTGGCTCGAAAGACGACTAGCCTTTGCGTATGTTTGTTCTTGGGGTTGTTCCTCGAGCATAGCTTTTATGTCCTTAACATGCTGAACGGCTGAATCCTTAGAGCTTATCGAATGATATGGATGCCTTTATCGATAATAGGAAATTGATTTATTTTTACGATAGCGGGAGGGCTTAGATAACTAATTGGGTGTACGCGATGTATGGTGGCCGCAAACACGTTACGCTTGTCACTGGAGCTTCCGCACAAATTACGATACAAACCAAAATAGAGAGAATCTCGTTGAAAAATCCCTTCAAACTTCTGTCGAAAAAACT
>CAJWNY010000018.1 GCA_913043815.1 uncultured Gammaproteobacteria bacterium | reverse complement strand
GTTTTGCAGTTTTGCAGTTTTGCAGTTTTGCAAAAAAAGTTACCCTGCGTCCGCCCAAGCCAGAGTTGCAATTGATCGTTGCTAAATCTGCAACACTAACCAAACAATACCGGCACTGATCAAGCCCGCCATCATATCATCTGCCATAACCCCCAAGCCGCTATGCACATTCGCGTCGAGCCACCCAACCACACCGGGTTTCGCAATATCAAAAAATCGAAACAAGCCAAAAGCAAGCAACGCCACCCACCAAACCTGCGGAGCAAAAATCAGCGCCAGCCATACGCCGGCCACTTCGTCTGCAACTATTTGCGGTTCATCTTGTATGCCAGCGCGATTCATTAATCTGCTGCAAAACCACCAACTGATAAAAAAGTAGCCAGCGATAATTAGCAACTGTGTCAGCACTGACAACCCCGCAAGAAAAAACCACCAAAAAATCAGGCCGCCCAAAGAACCCCAAGTGCCTGGCGCTGGCCGCATAAACCCCAACCCAAATACTGTAAGCCAAAACACCGAGGGTTGAAAAATTTGACTTGGACTAAGCATTGAAGTGTTTGTATCCTTTCATGGCTATGGACTCACCATTCAACCATATGCCTTTTCCTTCACACAGTTCACCAATATGAAACGCCTCAGGCTGCGGCTGAGCACTTGCAAAAAGCAGTTGATAGTCGTCACTTGCACTCAGCGCATCTTCTAAGAGAGCACCTGCTACTAGGGGGATATTCTCTTCTACGAGTCTTGCCCCGCAGGCACTGGCGTTAATTAGGTGACCTAAATCTTGCAATAGGCCGTCAGAAATATCGATGGCACACGAGACTGAGCTCAGACCTTGATGCCAGTCAAATCGCACTTGGGGTTTGTAGTAAGCTTTTTGCAATTCACTCATTGCATCAACCTCAACTGGCAACAGCATATCCTGACGCAGGCAAGCGCCAGCGCCACCCAACGGACCCGAAACATAAATTTTGTCGCCAGGTTTGCCACCGGAGCGCCTAATCTCACGGCTATGGGCGATTTCCCCATGAGCACTAACAGCAATATTTAGGGGGCCTCGCGTCATATTGCCGCCACAAATGTAGGTGCCGCTGTCGCGAGCGGCTTGAGCCATACCGCGACTCAACTCAGCAAGCCAGCAGCCATCTCCCACATCATTTTCGGTGAGCGTTAACGCAACAATACAATATCTAGGCGCTGCACCCATTGCGGCAAGATCTGAGAGACTGACCATGAGTGCTCGGTAGCCAATTAAAAATGCGGGCGCTTGTGCGGGGAAATGTACATTGGGAACAAGAACATCTATCGAGGCGACTTGGTCGAAGCCGGGCGTAGTAGTAATGACTGCAGCATCATCGCCAGGGCCTAAATGCACCCATTCGCCTTGAGCTCGATCACCCATGGCTTCTACGATGATGTCGATCAGCGCAAATTCATCCACGCCCGCTACCTTTGGCCGCGTTAACTTCTATGCTTCTGGCGGTCTGTGCCAGTTGGTCTAGTACACCGTTGACATATTTATACGCGTCTTGCGAGCCAAACAATTTTGTTAACTCAACATATTCGTCAATCACTACTTTATAGGGCACATCTATGCGCTGGATCATTTCGGTAGCCGCCAAGCGTAAAATACCCCGCTCAACCACATCCAACTGATCGATAGAACGATCTAACAAGGGGCTGAGCTGGGAATCTAAGTCTGCGGTAGTCGTCGTCATCAGGTAAAGTACCTCACCGAAGAAATCGGCGTCTGCTTTGTCTAGGGCTTTTTCACCAAACTCTTTGCGCAATTGAGCAATATTAGTGTCGGATACTTGCCATTGATAAGCAGCTTGAACTAACGCTCTGCGGGCTTTACGGCGCGCCCACATATTTGGCTTCTTCGGCATTTTATCGGGCACTTCATCGGTCATGTAGTTATTGTTCTCTTATTTTCTTTCAGAGGACGCCAAGCGCCAAAGCTAGTTTTACTTGCTTATCGGACGCAGAGTCAGCCTAACGTCCTCACCTATTCTAGCCTGATCCACTACTTTGGCATCTATGCTATCTGCAAGTTTTTCGATATTAAAATCTGCCAACTGGCGCGCATCCCGACCCAAAGCCTTAGGAGCCAGATAACAAATCCATTCATCCCATAAGTCAGCCTGTAGAAAACTGCCCAACACACCCGGGCCTGCTTCCACTAAAACTTCATTACAACCCCGGCTACCCAATTCGTCTAACAAAGATGCAAGATCGCTTGGGCCATCTTTTAGATAGAGTCGACTAGCATTGTTCTGATCTTTACCAACGACCTCTGCATCGTCGTTATGAATAAGCAGAGTTGGCTGACCATCGCACAAGAGCTTGCTAGATAAAGGTGTACGCGCAGTAGAATCTAAGACCACTCGCAGAGGCTGGTAACAATGAGCATAGCGCGCATCACGGACATTCAGCTGAGGGTCATCCGCCAAAACCGTGCCGATTCCAGTGATAACGGCGTCGCTGCGCGCACGCCAATACTGCACGTCCGTTCTAGCACTTGGGCCAGTAATCCACTGACTTTCGCCATTTGCCAACGCAACTGCGCCATCTATACTGCTGGCTGTTTTAAGCCGCACCAAAGGACGGTTAGTGGTTATTCGTTTAGCAAAACCTGCGATGCAAGCGCGCGCTTCGGCCGAATCCAATAATTCCACTTTTATATTGCCAGCTTCGAGCATGGCAATCCCTTTGCCGGCCACACGAGGATTTGGGTCTAAGGCACCGATGACTACTCTAGCCACACCAGCTTCGAGTAGAGTTTGCGCACAGGCCGGGGTTTGGCCAAAAAAAGAGCACGGCTCGAGGCTGACATAGACCGTGGCACCTTTCACATCGCCACCTGCATCTGCAATTGCGTGGACCTCCGCATGACCTTGGCCCGCATACTGGTGACAGCCACGACCAATAACCTGACCATTGCGCGTTATTATGCAGCCCACCGTTGGATTAGGCGCGCAGGTAAAACGACCATTTTCAGCAAGCTCTACCGTTGCCGTAACAAATAGTAGGTCAGAAGTTCTCATAACAAACTTTCATAGCAAACTAGGATTCTTTAGCGAGGTTGAGTTTTTGAATTTCATCAGCAAATTCACTCAGATCTTGGAAGTCCCTATAAACGGAAGCAAAACGCACATAAGCCACCGGGTCTAAGGCGCGTAATTCTGTCATAACTTCTTCGCCAACTTGCAGGGAGGGCAGCTCTCGCTCACCAGTGGAACGCATGCGATGCTTGATATGGTTGAGAGAAGTTTCGATTTCGTCTACGCCCACCGGTCGTTTTTCTAATGCCTTGGACAAGCCGTAGCGCAACTTTTCTTCGTCGAAAGGTTCTCTACGGCCGTCTCGTTTAATCAGGTGCGGCATCACCAACTCGGCGGTCTCGAAAGTGGTGTACCGCTCCCCACAGGTTAAGCATTCCCGACGCCGACGTACGGCTTCGCCATCTGTCACCAGCCTAGAATCTATTACCTTCGTGTCTTCAGCGCTACAAAAGGGACAATGCATGGCCAGTTACCTTTCGAATGAGCTATGACTCAAGCCCTGCTCTAGTTTTTCGGATATACCGGAAATCTGCCACAAAGCTCAAGGACCTTGGCTTGCACAGCCTTATTCACTTCTTTGTTTTCAATATCGTCTAAGATATCGGCAATCCAACCCGCAAGTAAATGACATTCGGCTTCTTTAAAGCCTCTACGAGTCACTGCCGGAGACCCAATACGCACGCCGCTGGTAACAAAAGGCGAGCGAGGATCATTAGGCACAGCGTTCTTATTCACTGTGATATTTGCTTTGCCAAGCGCTGCGTCTGCCGCCTTGCCCGTAATGTCTTTGTCGACCAAATCCAAAAGCAACAAATGATTGTCGGTGCCACCAGATACGACGGAATAACCGCGGTCCATCAAACCGGCGGCAAGAGCGCGGGCGTTAGCCAATGTTTGCGTTTGGTAAGCTTTAAACTCAGGCGTCATAGCCTCTTTAAATGCGACAGCCTTAGCTGCGATAACGTGCATCAACGGGCCGCCCTGGCTACCGGGAAAGAGCGCTGAATTAAGCTTTTTCTCAATGTCTGGATTAGAGCGCGCTAAGATAATGCCCCCACGTGGGCCGCCCAACGTCTTGTGGGTAGTAGACGTAACGACGTCAGCGAAAGGCACGGGGTTAGGGTATTCACCCGCGGCAACTAAGCCCGCAACGTGCGCCATATCCACTAGGAGGTAAGCGCCGACAGAATCAGCAATTTCCCGAAAACGCTGCCAGTCAATTTGGCGCGAATAAGCAGAAAAACCAGCAAGTAATAATTTAGGGCGGTGCTCTTGGGCCAAACGCGCCACTTCATCATAATCAATAGAGCCAGTAGCAATATCGATACCATACTGAACAGCGTTATAGAGCTTGCCAGAAAAATTCACTGAAGCGCCGTGAGTGAGATGACCGCCATCAGCCAAGCTCATACCCAAAACCGTATCACCACCTTCTAATAAGGCCAAGTAAACTGCGGCATTCGCTTGCGAACCAGAGTGCGGCTGCACATTGGCATAATCTGCGCCAAATAGTTCTTTTATACGCTCAATGGCCAGAACTTCTACTTTATCAACGTGCTCACAACCACCGTAATAGCGTTTGCCCGGATAACCCTCGGCATATTTATTGGTTAGTACGCTGCCTTGGGCTTCCATCGTTCTGGGGCTAGCATAGTTTTCTGACGCAATCAGCTCAATGTGCTCTTCTTGACGAATTGTCTCTTGAGCAATAGCGGAAGCCACTTCTTCATCAAAACCAGCAATGGTCTCATTTCCTGAAAACATGAACAAACCTCTTATAAATGGGGCATATTGAAATTTTTCGGCGGGAAAAACTACTCCGCTTCGAGGATGCAAAGTATAACTTAAAGCCCGCGATTATAGACGTGAAAGAAATGCCATTTTCAAAGAAATTCTTTCATATTATTTAGACACCTGGCTATAAAAGCCGTTAAAGATCGCCCCAAAATCAGAGCGCCCCGCAACGCAGAAAGAGAAGCCAAGCGTAAGATACACAACCAAACTCACTGCTAAATGCGCGAATTAGAAAGATAATTTAAAAAAAGAATATCAAAGTTAATTTGCCAGTTATCTGTATAGGGGATGGCGCCGCGTTGAGATGACCGTATACTGCCGCTTTTGTTTTATCAGGAATATTAATGGCGCAGTACGTCTACACCATGCAAGGGGTGACTAAAGTTGTCCCGCCGCAAAGAACCATTCTGGAAAATATTCACCTTTCGTTTTTCCCTGGCGCCAAAATTGGTGTGTTGGGTTTAAACGGTTCAGGCAAATCTAGCCTGCTGAGAATTATGGCAGGGGAGGACACAGATATTGAAGGCGAAGCCAGACCGCAAAAAGACATTCGCGTGGGTTACCTACCTCAGGAACCGGCGCTTGATGAAGACTTAGACGTGCGAGGTAATGTAGAGCTAGGCGTAGCCGAGATCATGTCTGTACTGAAGGAGTACAACGAGATCTCCGATAAGTTTGCCGAGCCTATGGACGACGACGAAATGACCCGCCTGCTAGAACGCCAAGGCGATTTATCTACCCAAATAGATGCAGTAGATGGCTGGGAAATCGACCGAACATTAGACATTGCCGCCGACGCACTCCGCCTGCCCG
The DNA here is from genome assembly GCA_913043815.1 of uncultured Gammaproteobacteria bacterium. Classification (GTDB taxonomy): domain Bacteria; phylum Pseudomonadota; class Gammaproteobacteria; order Pseudomonadales; family Azotimanducaceae; genus UBA4421. The sequence continues at coordinate 35,311 of CAJWNY010000018.1, read as the reverse complement.
CTTGGGATACCCCCGTGAACATGCTGTCAGGCGGCGAACGCAGACGCGTGGCCCTGTGTTCGCTGTTGTTGTCTAAGCCAGATATGTTGTTACTAGACGAACCTACCAACCACTTAGATGCCGAGAGCGTGTCTTGGTTAGAGCGTTTTCTTGATGAGTACACGGGCACCGTTGTAGCGGTGACTCACGACCGTTACTTCCTAGACAACGTTGCCAGTTGGATCTTAGAGCTAGACCGTGGACGTGGACTACCCTATGAAGGCAACTACACCAATTGGTTGGAGAACAAAGAAGCACGATTAGCACAAGAAGCGTCACGAGATGAGGCCAAGCAACGTGTAATTAAAGCCGAGCTAGAATGGGTAAGATCCAACGCCAAAGGCAAGCGGACAAAGAGTAAATCTCGGCTAGCTAGGTTCGATGATCTTGTCGCCGCAGAGGAAGAAAGGCGCAACGATACCGGCGAACTATTTATCCCCACTGGCGAACGTCTTGGCGAAAAAGTGATGGAGATAAACAACCTGAGCAAAGGCTTTGGTGAAAGACTATTGATAGACAACTTCAACGCTATTATTCCTCGTGGAGCCATTGTCGGCATTATTGGCGGTAACGGCGCAGGTAAATCAACCTTCTTTAAAATGCTTACAGGACAGGAAACCCCAGACACTGGCAGCATTGATATTGGTTCAACAGTACAAATGGCATATGTTGACCAAAGCCGCGATGAACTTTCTGATGAAAAAACTGTGTGGGAAGAAGTTTCTAACAGCCAAGACATCATGCGCATTGGTAAGCACGAGATCGCCAGTCGCGCATACGTAGGTAGATTCAACTTCAAAGGCACCGACCAGCAAAAATTTGTTGGTAAGCTCTCTGGTGGCGAGCGTAACCGCGTGCACCTAGCGAAATTACTGCGCAAAGGCGCAAATGTATTGCTGTTGGACGAACCCACCAACGACTTAGATGTAGAAACACTTCGCGCCCTGGAAGAGGCAATACTAAGCTTTGCAGGTACTGCGCTGGTGATCTCACACGACAGATGGTTCCTAGACCGAGTCGCTACACACATCATCGCCTTTGAAGGCGATAGCGATGTGATTTGGTATGAAGGCAACTACAGCGAGTACGAGGTAGATCGTAAGAAGCGCTTAGGCGATTCGGCGCCTACACGCGTGCAGTACAAACCTATCCATAGATAAGAAAAAGATAGGTTGGTATCGGGGAAGATAGCTTAAGTCGTGTTTTTAAGCGAAAACTCTCTGCGCCGGTCTACGCGGCCACTTCACTAAATTATGCAAAAATTTACAGACGCAGAGAACACTTATGGGCTGCAGCGCCCATCAATAAATATTAAGCCGCGCCTATTTGCCTACTAAAGCGACCCGCTTTTTGTAGATGATTAAACCACTCAACGCTATCACCACAAACGCCAGTAAGAGAACGCACAATGGATAGTTATGGCCGACCTCATTAAACGGATAAATTGTACGAAGAAAATCCAAATCATTGGAGCACTCTGACTTTGGATTGGACCAAGGCCTTCAATAAAAGTTCGTAATGATCGTGAATTGGTAAGTCAGAAGTTCCTATAACACGCCGGACTATAAAAAAATTCGCGCTTGCTATGATTCAGATAATTGGAAGTTTTTCCGCACCAGACAACATCCGGTTAAAGAACTTAACCGGTGGGAGATTTTAGTTATAGACCTGCAACAACTTCCAGCGCTGCAGCTAGCGTCTTAACCCCATGCACTGTCATACCGCCTACCTTCTCTTTAGGGCTGTTAGCGAACGGTACTATGGCGTGTTTGAATCCGTGCTTAGCCGCTTCACGTATGCGCCCTTGGCCATTGGTGACTGGGCGTAACTCTCCAGTTAATCCTAGCTCACCAAAGACAATAAGGTCTCGGGGTAATATTCGGTCACGGAATGAACTTAACACAGCCAACAGTACCGCAAGGTCTGCGCCGGTCTCTGCGATACGTACACCTCCTACCACGTTGGCAAAAACATCTTGGTCACCCAAAGCGATGCCACAATGTCGGTGTAATACTGCCAAGTGCATGGCGAGTCTTTGTTGGTCTAGGCCTACAGCTACACGCTTGGGATGGCCGCCGGCTGCGTCATCTACCAATGCCTGCAACTCTACTAACAAGGGCCTTGTGCCCTCCCAGGCCACAGTAGCAATGCTGCCGGGGGAATCCACGTCGCCGCGTTGGAGAAATATGGCTGAGGGGTTGACAACTTCTTTCATACCCATATCGGTCATCGCAAAGACGCCAAGTTCGTTCACAGCACCGAAGCGATTTTTGTGTCCGCGTAGTGTTCTGAACCGACTACCTGCTGGGCTGTCTAGCATCATGAAGCAGTCGATCATATGCTCTAACACCTTAGGACCAGCAATGCCGCCTTCTTTAGTAATATGCCCTACCAGCACAATGACCACATCTTTTTGTTTTGCTAATCGAGTGAAATATGCGGCGGTTTCTTTCACTTGAGTAACCGAGCCCGGAGTGGAATCTACTGTCTCCATCTGCATAACTTGTATTGAGTCCAGTATTACTACCGCTGGCTTTTGTTCTTCTATTAAGTTGGCGATGATTTCTGCTCGCGTTTCTGCAGCCACACTCAGGCCGTCTAACGGTAGGTTGAGTCGCTTAGCGCGCATGGCTAATTGCTGCAATGATTCTTCGCCAGTGACATACAATACGCCTTTACTTTGAGCCAAGGTGGTACAGGCTTGCAGCAATAGCGTACTTTTACCTGCACCAGGATCGCCGCCAATTAACACAACTGAACCGGGAACAAAGCCGCCTCCCAGAACGCGATCTAACTCTTTAAAACCGGAGGCAATGCGCGGAGTTTCTAAGGCTTCTATTTCACTGAGTTTTTTTACTTGAGCTGTAACGCCCGCGTAACCCACTGCTGCGTTGGCTATGGGAGTTATGTTGACCCTTGTTAGGGTATTCCATGAACTGCAGGTACCGCACTGGCCCTGCCACTTACTGTGCTCAGCACCGCAATCTTCGCAAACAAATGCAGACTTAGTTTTACTCTTGGCCATGTCGCCATTTATCCGATTTCTTTCAACTGTTTGATTAGCCAATGAAGGTATAAGTTAACGAAGGCTCTGATATTACTCGGCGAAGTCGTTGTACATTTCGTGAGCGAGATCTTCAAATTTGGTCAAGTTGCCGGTGAATTTCATCTTTACCTTACCAATGGGTCCGTTACGCTGCTTACCAATAATGATCTCCGCTAAACCTACATCTTCGCTATTTTCGTTATAAACCTCATCTCGGTAGATAAACAGAATAACGTCTGCATCTTGCTCGATAGCACCAGACTCGCGTAAGTCTGAGTTCATTGGGCGTTTATCCGGTCGTGACTCTAACTGGCGGTTAAGCTGAGAGAGAGCTACCACAGGACAACTCATTTCTTTGGCCAACGCCTTCAACGAGCGGGAAATTTCTGAAATTTCTGTAGCGCGATTTTCACTGGCTTTCACCGTGCGCATTAGCTGAAGGTAATCGATTACGATCATATCAAGTCCACCGGCCTCACGAGAAACCCTTCGCGAACGGGAGCGCACTTCGCCTGGGGTCAGCGCTGGGGTGTCGTCAATATATAGTCGCTTATCGCGCAGTTGACTGACTGCACCGGTAAAGCGCGTCCAGTCTTCGTCTTTTAACTCACCGTTGCGTAATCTAGTTTGGTCAATGCGACCAAGGCTGGAGATCATACGCATAACAATTTGTTCAGCCGGCATTTCCATACTGAATACCAGCACAGCACCACCAGACATAGCAGCGTGTTCAACCATATTAACCGCAAAAGCGGTTTTGCCCATGGATGGGCGGGCAGCCAAAATAACGAGGTCGGAGGGCTGCCAACCTGAGGTCTTTTTATCTAGGTCTTTGAACCCTGAGGAAACCCCAGTAATCGCGCCCTTAGAGGCGTAAAGAAATTCCACTTTCTCAACCGCTTTAGCGAGCAACGGTGCGATTTTTTCGGGGCCATTCTCTTTAATACGATTTTCTGCAATTTGGAAAACTGACTGCTCGGCCAGTTCAAGCAGAGTATCGGTATCGCGCCCATCTGGAGTAAACGCCGAGTCAACGATCTGGTTTGCAGCGCCGATAAGCTGGCGCAGAACAGAGCGCTCGCGGACAATTTTGCCATAAGCCAAGATGTTGCTTGTACCCGGAGTAGATTCTGTAAGCTCTGCTAGATAAGCGATGCCGCCAGCTTTTTCTAGCAAACCTCTTGATTGCAGGCGCTCTGATACTGTCACTGCATCTAAGGGTGCATCATCAGTAGCCAGCTCGTTCATTGCGGCAAAAATAATTTGGTGCTGGGTGCGATAAAAATCGGTGTCTGCTACCACCTCTATAAGATCAAACCAAGATTGATCATCTAGCATTAACCCGCCTAGTACCGACTGCTCTGCTTCATTTGAATGGGGCGGAACCTTCAGCGCGCTTATGGCGTTATTTTCTACGGAATACTCAGACATGGGCGATTCAATTTTTGCATTTACGGGCTTTCTAATTGCTATGACAGCGGACAATAAATCCGCAGGTCACTCTTAGATATGGGACAGTGATGCTGAGCAGTAAACGTTGGGATTGCAAGTCATTGAGCCACTGACTTGGCTTTGCTCGGATCTAGACTCTACAAACTGTGGTTTGCGCTTGGCCAAAGACGTTTTTGTTGAACACTCTTCATTGTAGTGCCCTAATGCATTAACCATCAGGGCACGATAAACCGAAGGTCTATTTAATATGCTGGTTACTCTTCAACAACAGAGACCTTGATGGCAGCTGTAACGTCAGAGTGGAGTTGTACCGCGATTTCGTACTCACCAAGTGCACGTATAGCTCCATCTGGTAAGCGAACTTCGCTACGCTCCACTTCATGACCGTCTGCGACTAGGGCATCGGCGATGTCTTGGGTACCAACAGAGCCGTATAAACGTCCCTCCTCACCGGATTTAACCATAATGGTCAAAATATGACCTTCGATCTTATCTGCGCGAGCCTTAGCTACGCCCAGTATCCCTTGCGCTTTCGCTTCAAGCTCAGAGCGACGTTGCTCGAAAACTTCACGATTAGCCTTATTTGCTTGAACAGCTTTGGCGTTTGGAATTAGGTAATTACGCGCAAAGCCTGGCCTTACGGACACTTCCTCACCCAAATCACCAAGGTTGTTTACGCGTTCTAATAATATAACGTTCATTGACTTTCCTTATGCCAGCTTATTTGTGCTGGTCGGTATAAGGCAACAGTGCAAGATATCTAGCGCGTTTAACTTCTTTTGCAAGATTACGCTGGAATCGGGCTGTTGCGCCGGTGATACGACTGGGAACGATTTTTCCGGTTTCACCAATAAACTGCTTTAGTGAATCCAAATCTTTGTAATCCACTTCGATTCCTTTGAACTGGACTTGTACTCTTCTGCCACCGCCTCTCATCATGATACTTCTCCTTCAATTTCTGCGGCAGGTGCTTCTACTGCAGGCTCTACAACTTCTGCTACCTCAGCCGCCGGCACTTCCTCGGCAACTGGTTCTACCGCACGGCTAGCCGATTCTTCTTCACGACGACGATCGCGTTCGCGGTCTTTCTCTTTGTCACGCAACTCTTCCTCATAAGCCTTCGAGTTGCCAGTTACCGGACCTTTACGTCGAATAACCATGCTGCGAATCACTGCATCGTTAAAGCGGAATGCGCTTTCTAGTTCGTCAAGAATTTCTTGGCTCACTTCGATGTTGAGCAAGATGTAGTGTGCTTTGTGGACTTTGGAAATTGGGAAAGCCAGTTGGCGTCGGCCCCAGTCTTCGGTTCTATGAATCGCACCGTTACCGCGTTCTATCATTCCGTGATAGCGTTCGATCATACTTGGCACTTGATCACTCTGATCAGGATGTACCATAAAAACTATTTCATAATGTCGCATTGCGCTTCCTTATGGTTGACGTCAGTCAGTCTGACGAGTTGCCCCCAAGGATTTACGCTTTCGCTGCCATTGTGAAGCAAGGATTAACCCGCCGAGCAGACAGCTCTGACGGGCGCGCATTGTAGGCGGACCCGAACTAGCGCGCAAGGCCTTTGATTTGGTTTAAAGCATCGGTTTTGCTAGGCTTTTGCATAAGTTTGACTGTCTTAACTCTTCTTTCGCCGCACTTATTATGGAGTTATGCTGTTAGCTGCGCTCTTACTACCATTAACTTCGATAACTAGGAGGCGATGATTTTAGCAGCAACCGTCCGCTGGCGGACCATTTCATACAAAAGCACGCCGGTAGCTACCGACACATTCAGGCTTTCAACACTGCCCAACATGGGGATACTGACCAAGTGGTCACACAGACTTCGAGTTAGCCGGCGTAAGCCTTTACCCTCACTGCCCATGACCAGCGCAATGGGTCCTTTAGAATCCATGGCATCCCATACAGTACCACCCTCTCCATCAGCGCCGAGAACCCATACACCTTGGCCTTGCAGCCAAGCAATGGTTCGAGCCAAATTAGTCACTTGGACCAAAAATAAATCTTCAGCGCCGCCTTGGGCAGTTTTTAACACCACGGAGCTCAAAGGTGCGCTGTTACGCTTGGGCATAATCACGGCATCAACGCCGGCGGCATTGGCTGTGCGTAGGCAAGCTCCTAAATTACGAGGGTCTGTTATCTCATCTAAAATCAAAATCAGTGGTTCGCTACCAAACTCTGACCACTTATCTCTAAGATCTTTTTCATCCGCCAAAGTGCGCGAATGGCACTCGAGCAAGACACCCTGGTGAGCTATCTCTGGTACTCGACGACGAAACCAAATATCTTCCATAGTTTGAAAACGCACACTGGCTTCCCGCGCTAGGCTGATAAGCTCGTTATAACGAGCATCTCGACGACCCTTCATCAAATAGAGACAACGCGCCATTGCTGGCGCTTCTCGTAGCGCAGCTCTTACTGCCTGAATTCCAACCACCTCATCCATCTAAATCAACTCGCTCTCTGCTTTTATAACTTTTATGGCATTTATCATTGAATTAACGCAAGTGCAGTCTTGATTGGTCGGTTTTCTACTTTGTGGCCAACCGCACAAGCCACCAGCACTTTGATTCAACTCTTATCTGCAAACTTACTGCGGGGCTTTGCTCTGATTTTTTTCTTAAGTTTCTTTTTCCCCAATTCAGCGTTGCTTTTGCCCTTCTTCTTTTTCTTTGTTTTTTTGTTAGGGCTGGATTCCGTTGCTGGGTTTACTGCGTCTAACGCAACGGCTTCAGCTTTTGATTTGATCTTGCGCTTGCTTGCTGCCCATGGGTCGTTGGCGTCTGCAGCAGTTGCCTCTGGGTTGTTCTCTGTTTCGGTACGCTCAAGGCTCTTTTGATCAGAGCGTTCAGGGCTATTTTTTCTCCGGCTCTTAACTTTACGGCGATCATCGCCTCCACCGGGATTTTGCTTGAGACGCAGCTCAATTTTGCCTTGGGGTGGCTCTACGTTGACCACTGTTACCTCTATTTGCTCGCCAAGCGTAAAGCGCTTGCCATTACGTTCACCGTAAAGACATTGATTACGTCGGTCATAGCGGAAGTAGTCGGAACCTAAATCGGAGATATGGAGAAGTCCCTGCACATAGTATTCTTCGATCTCAATGAACAGTCCAAACTCCGTAACGGTTGCAATGGTACCGTTAACAGTCTCGCCCACATGCTGGCGCAACAGCTCGCACTTTAGCCAAGCTTCAACAGTCCAACCTGCAGATTCTGCGCGACGCTCGTTGTGAGAACATAGCTCGCCTAGAGCCGCTAACTTCTCTGCGTCTGGCAACCACTTACTGCGATTTTTATCGACTTGCAAAATGGCTTTTATCGCTCTGTGTACAAGCAAGTCTGGGTAGCGCCGAATTGGGCTAGTGAAGTGCATGTAGCGCTCTAAACCCAGGCCAAAATGACCGTTATTTTCTGGGGTATAAACGGCTTGTTTCATGCTGCGTAGAACCAATTGCTGATAAAGCCAACCGTTGGTTTTCTCTGCCATTTCGCCGAGCAAAGTTTTAAAGATTAATGGGCTAGGCACGCCTTCAGGAATACTCAGTCCAATAGACATGAGGTCTTGGCGCAGTTCCTCCAATTTGAGGGAGTCAGGTCTGTCATGAACGCGGTACAAAGATCGGCTTTCATTAGCCTCAATAAATGCTGCGGCGCAGACGTTGGCATTGATCATCGCCTCTTCAATAATCTGATGTGCCATTAGCCGAGGCACACGGGTCACTCCCGTTACATGCCCGTGCTCTATCTCAATCACGCCCTCGCGGCTGTTAAAGTCTAACCCACCTCGATCGTCCTTGGCCTGACTAAAGGCTAAAAACACCTGCTTAAGCGCAGCAACGGAAGTCAGCACCCCCGGCATATCTTTTTTACTGCAGGGTAGTGCTTCGCCGTCGTCTAGGTGGGCCTGCACTTGCTCATAAGTAAGGCGTCCATGAGAGCGAATCACAGCTTCATAAAACTTGTGCTCGCGAACAACACCCTTCACCGAAACTGCCATTTCGCACACCAATGCCAAACGATAAACATCTGGTTTCAAAGAACACAACTCATTGGATAAGCCCTCCGGCAACATGGGCACTACAAAGCTTGGCAGGTAGACTGACGTGGTTCTATTTTGCGCCTCAGTGTCTAGAGCAGAATTTGGTTTTACGTAATTAGCCACATCGGCAATAGCAACAAAAACCTGCCAACCTTTACGACCACCTAGCGACTTTGCATAAACCGCGTCGTCAAAATCTTTCGCAGTTTCACCATCAATCGTCACCAACGGCGTTTGCGTTAAATCGACTCGATCTGGGTGGTGCCCTAACTGAACAGACTTCGGTAGGCGAGAGACCGCACGATCAACGGCATCAGGCCACTCGGTAGGAATATCCAAACTGTCGATGGTGGAACTTATGGCTTGTTCAATAACCGAGTCAGATTCTAAAACGTCCACCAACGCACCGAATAGCCCGTTACGGTCTTGAGTTAAAATTTGCACACGAACAGTGTCGCCATGACTTGCGTTATCTGGCTTGCCATCCAACCTGACACGGCCGTTAAATGCACGGCCCAGCGGATCTACCTGAGGAAACTTACCTCTGAGATTGAGTACACCCACCATCGGGCGGGGACTGTATTTTAGAATGCGAGTGACTACTGCTTGTTCATCAACGACTTTATATTCAATCTCGTCGCTGGGGCGGCCAGAAAGTGCGCCGCGCTCTGGCTTGGCAAGAGCAATGCCATTGACAAATAGGCGCGGCCCAACACCGGATACCAGACCAGTCAATGCGCCAGCAATTGGCGTGCGCGCAATCTCGGCATATTCATCTGACATGGTTTTTTCTGAAGTTTCGCTCACAGCTTGGTCAGCCTCTTGAGGTGTTGTCTTGTTTCTTTTTCGAGCTTTCTTGGGTGAAAGTAAGTATTCGCGGTTTTCGTTAGCAACGATTTCTCCAAGCCGAACCAAGCCACGCAGTATTTGCCGCACACGCTTTACGCCGTGGGGTCTGGGCGCATCGAGTATTTCGACCATTTGCTGCCAAGTAATGGGCTCGGGGCGCTCAACTAAAAGATCGATGACTCGACGGGCATTCAAGATGCTATGCTGAGAATTTCCGGTCGAAGTATTCGTATCGGTCGACTTCGACAAGTTTGACACCTTCTATTAAAGTTAAGTAAAGTCAGCCGCCTCATCAGACCGCTCATGCCCAGGTGGTGAAATTGGTAGACACGCTAGCTTCAGGTGCTAGTGGCCGTAAGGCCGTGGAGGTTCAAGTCCTCTTCTGGGCACCACACGCGAAATTAAATAAACGCCGAATCCGATACAACAACCCCACCCTAATTAATGGCTGATCTTTTTCAGAAGATTGCAACTTGGGGAGCAGTATTTCAATGCGACACGATAACAGAAGAACCACTGCTATTGGCAAAGATAAATGCCCCCGGGATTGCGCCGAAAAAGCATCGCTGTTTCCTTTGAAGCTGAGGTCTTCGTAGGCAATTCGGCAAATGCCGATAGCGGTAACTGGGACTTCTATTCTGGCGCCGATGCCTCTGAGCGCTACGCGTCCGTCGATACCAACAGCTTAGAGTAATTTTACTCCGGAGCCCCTAGACTTGTCCTCTAGTATATCCAAGGCCAACGTAATTTTGGAGCCTTTCTCGGCTGGGATAGGTTTATTGACGCCGCTAAGCACCCAATCTAGCTAAAACTTGATCATGAGCCAACCCTATTACTGTCTTGGCTCGCAGTCGTTGAAGGAGAGAATAACTGGCTACCCGCGGACCGCTTTAGTGGCAATGTGCGCTATAACAATGGCATTCGCGCTGGCCCAAGCATAATCGCAATGACGCGCCCTGATTTGATAGAAAAAATGCTGAAAGCGAAAAGCATAGACGCCCAGACCACAGGTGGTGACGGTAAATCGTGGGCGGCAATTTTCATCTCTAAAGACATGAGACTGGCCGCTAGAGAATTACTTGAGTTTTGCGGTATAAATGCGGACGCGCTTTAAACTGCTATGCCAAAATCAACTTTACCCTCACTCCCTGTTCACGGGTGTTTTACGCTGGCTTTGTGGGGCAGCGGTTGTACTATACTTACTGCAAAAGGTTTTGAATATGAAACATCTAGTGATAACGATATTCGGCATGGTATCTCTGACAATGAGCATTTCAGCCCAAAGCATTGAGTCCCTTGACTATTCGGTAGTCTCCAGTGACGGCGTCATTGAAATTCGTAAGTATGAGCCGCACTTACTGGCATCTGTTCGAGTCGCAGGCGACTTTGAAGACGCGGGATCCAGAGCATTTCGTCCCCTGTTTAAATTTATTACAGGCGAGAACAACAGCGATGCAAAAATCGCTATGACGGCCCCGGTCATTCAAACCAGCGACGCCAATGAATGGCTGATCTCATTTGTAATGCCGAGGGAATACAACCTGGAAAACTTGCCGGTGCCGGCATCCGCCGTAGTAGAAGTAAGCAGCCAGGCTGAGATAATTATGGCTGCCATGGAATACAGTGGCGGTTGGAGCAAAAAGCGCTATTTAATGCACGAGGCTTTAATGCTGGAGGCCCTAGCAACCGGCAATTACAAATCTTGCGGAGCACCTAGGTGGGCAAGGCATAATGCCCCGTTCACCCCGTGGTTTATGCGTAAGAACGAGATCTTGGTACCACTTTGCAACGAAGCAACATGACGCCAATTGCTGAATGGCACCTTATATCGTTGCCTCCAACTCCCGCCAAGCACAAGAGTTGATGCCGACGTATCAAGCGTGCTTCCATGATCGTTACCAAGGCAGAAGACTGCCGTCTAAACGGTAAAATTTTCCGGTTCCCTTTACCGCCAGACCTTCAATCAGATAGTCAAGTTTTTCAGCGCAGTGCTCTGCAGATTGCAAAGGTAATTTTCGTTGTTTCACAAAATCCTTGGATAAATTACTCACCGTAGTGCCAGGATGAATGGCCACAATGGTAGGCTCATTACGCCATCGCCCAGCTTCAATAGCTAGACACCGAATTCCCATATTCAACGCGGCCTTGGACATACGGTAGCCAAACCACCCGCCGAGTTGATTGTCCTCAATACTGCCCACCTGAGCTGAAAGAAAGGCCGCTTTGAGGCCCGGAGCCACTTTTAGCTGGCTTGCCATTGCTGAAAACAATAAAACTGGGCCAATTGTATTTACTGCAAAGTCGTCATGAAGCTTGGCGCCGCGAATGTTGCGCATAGACTTTTCTGGCCCCCCCAAAGGACCTTGCAGATAGCCACTGGCGCAGACCCACCGGTGAATGGGCACGCCCATTGCCGCCACTGTCTCAGCGCATCGAATTATCGATCGTTCGTCGCGCAAATCGCAGTCAAGCCAACGTAGATTGCTATCGCTGCTGCCTTTGGGCTGGTGATGAATAGCGATAATCTGCTCGACCGCAGGGCTTTCCAGATACCGCTTCAGCAAAGCAGCCCCAATTGCGCCAGCAGCGCCGACAATAAGAACATTCATAGGTCTTTTACCTCGAAGATAGCGGATTATCGCCACTATTTAGCCAATGCCCCGTACCCCTCTTGCCTTCAAAACATTGGCAGTTCGGGGTAACAGCAGCTCGAAAGAACATTATTCTCAGATATGTCCATATTTGTCCAACTTTAATTTGACATTAAGTCTCCAATAGTAGACTATCCACGTCGTCAACTTCGACATCGTTAATACATAGAACTAACGATACGTTCTTTCGCTAATGGCGCTGCAGCTGCGGCGCTCATTCCCGTTAAGACTAGTGCTGATAGGCACTACAAAGGGACCTTAGCTTTTTGTTGCAGACTTATTAGCGATTCCTGATAGAAATTAGCTTTACAAACCAAGTGCGGATCAGCAATTCCACACGTAGAAAAAGGCACAGACAACATGGATAGACTAACAATAGGGGCAGTAGCTAACCTTACGGGTGTTCCTTCGCACACGCTCAGAAAATGGGAAAGCAGGCATTCAATAGTTATTCCTAACCGCAGTGACTCTGGCAGACGCTTCTACAATAACAGCCATGTGCATCGGCTGTTGCTGGTGAAAAGACTTATGTCAGAGGGTCATGCCCTAGGAGAGCTTGCCAGATTGGGTACTGATGACCTAGAAAACCTAAGTCTGCGACATGATCGAAGCCGCTCAGAGACTTTGGAGGACGGCGTCGATGTGGTGGGTCTTAACCTGGCTCCGTTGTTCGAACGGGTCGAGCCAGCAATTTGTCAAAGCTTTAGCTTGTTCCCGCAGACACTGGAAAGCTGGTTAGACCGAGGCAATAAACTTTCCCGTCACCATAAAGCGTTGATGGTGGAGAGCGATACGCTTCCGGATACCACGGTTGAAGAATTGATCAAACTTAGAAACGGTTCTTACCAAAGGGTAATTATTGTTTACGCTTTTGCGCCTCGGCGGATAGAGCAACTGCTGGCTAGCCACGGCATCCAAGCACTCAAATCACCAATTACCCCAGAACACCTGCGCACGATGATGAGCACAAAGTCCTTAGACGTGGCTTCTGAGCCGGTGCAAATCGGCGTAAGTGCATTCAACCCGGAGCAACTCTCTAGTATCGCAAATATGATGCCGAGCCTACACTGCGAATGCCCAAATCACATTGCTAAGCTACTCATCGACATCAGTGGGTTCGAGAAATATTGCCTACAATGTAAAGACGATGACCCCAAAGAGAAGGCGCTGCACGCACAGCTTGCTGAGATGTCGGCTCGGGCTAGAACTATTTTTGAAAGTGCTCTGCGATCGGTTGCCGTCGCAGACGGTTTAGACTTGGACAACTTACCGTAGACTAAGCACTCTCTGTGCGTGGAAGGCACTTGCGCTAGATTAGTCTAATAGCTAATAGGGCTAATGCCTTTTAGCTATTACGGGGTGGACTCTTGATCGACCTCTCGCCCAGCAACTACTAAAAACTAACCTTCCGAACCTTGGCCAAGCAAAGGTGCTTCTCGGGCACTCTCTAAACGTTCTTGCAAAATTTTCGGTAGACTAGCCCAGGCGGCGAACCAGCCATTCTAGGCAAAATGAACTACTAGTCCGAGTATAAAAATGAAACCTGAAACTCTCATGTCACCACTTATTATTGTGGATTGGGGTACAACCAACTTTCGCGCTTACCTTGTTGAGAGACGCGCTGATGGTTGCGGAGTTTGCAGAGACAAAGTGGTGACTACAGAGGGCTTGTTGAATATTCAAAGAGAATATCCCGACGTCTTAAAACGAAACATTAGCCATTGGTTAGAGCCCAGTCATCCGACGCCAATATTATTAAGCGGTATGGTCGGCAGCCCAAGCGGGTGGATTGAAGTTCCACACATCCCTTGTCCTGCGAATCTACAAAAACTCGCGCAAAATGCTCATCAAATAAATAATTTTAACAACGGCAATACTTGGATAATTCCTGGCCTATCTGGTCTAGGCATAAGTGGCTATTTTGATGTCATGCGCGGCGAGGAGGTGCAGTACTTTGGTGCTAAAAAGATCATCGAGGCACAAAACTTGCGTGCTCCTGAGGTCATTTGTTTTCCGGGCACTCACAATAAATGGATTAAGACGGCCACTAGCACGGGGACCGCGTTAGACCAGTTCTCTACCTCTATGACTGGCGAAATTTTTAACCTGTTAATCCGCCATTCGATACTGTCCAACTCGATTGCCAAACCAGCCCCTTGGCAGCAACGCGCGTTTCTTGAGGGATTAGACAACAGCGCTAGCCAAGGCGGGATAATGCACCAGTTGTTTACAGTGCGCTCGCTACAACTATCAGGAGCGCACACTCATGACAACGGCGAGGCCTATCTATCTGGATTACTTATTGGTACGGAGATTAGATCTATGCTGAAAGAGTCAACCAAACCTAACAAGGTCACCGAGGTGGCCATTGTTGGTTCAGATAAATTGGCACACCGGTACCTGTCGGCAATAGACCACCTTGGGCATTGCGGCTACACAATCAACTCAGGAGAAGCGACTATTGCCGGCGCATTAGAGATAGCACAATACCTTAACCCGCAGGCGTAAATCACCAATGAACCGCTCACTTTCAAATTACCTAGAGCAAATGCCGTTGGTTGCTATTTTGCGTGGCATTGCTCCGGATGAATCTCTAGATGTAGTCGCTTGCCTTTTCGAAGCGGGCATTCGAATTGTTGAAGTGCCCCTAAATTCCCCCGATCCTTTACACAGCATTAACTTAATAGCAGAAAAATTCGGCTCGCAAATGTTAATCGGAGCTGGAACAGTACTCGATACGGAGCAGGTGCAAAAAGTTTCCGCAGCAGGAGGTCGGCTGATTGTTTCGCCCAACACCAACGAAATCGTTATTAAGTCTACCGCTGCACTAGATATGATTTGTATTCCAGGCGCGGCCACGCCGTCTGAAGTATTCGTCGCGTTGGAAGCGGGAGCAAACGGAGTAAAGGCTTTTCCAGCAGAAATGCTGTCGCCGCAAGTTATTAAAAGCTGGCGCTCAGTATTACCAAAAAGTGCAAATATCTTCCCGGTTGGCGGCATAACCACTTACAACATGCGAGCCTATTGGCAGGCAGGCGCTAACGGCTTTGGCATTGGCGGCGCACTCTTCCAGTCTGGAAAGAGCGTTGAGGCCATTAGCGCCAGCGCTCAAGAATTTGTGCTAGCCATTACCCAATTAAGGCTGGGCAGAGCAAACCGGGATTATCTAACGAGCGACGGCGGGTAGGACTGAGATGGCGGCAAAAGAAGTATCGGTCATTTACTCTTTGCCTACTCAACCGCAAGACCAGACTCTACAACCGTACCCAAAGTGTCCCAGACAACTAATCTGGGCACCGGTAGGAGATGCAAACTCTAAGGAATAGGTTTATAGCCCTGGTCTTCGCCCTTTGTGAACACCCCCACTGCGTCATGGGCATGAAGACTCTCGTGATGCTCAATGCGCACCCAAAAATCCTTCCAGCGAGGGTCATCGTCCAATGCCGTTTTCAGCCTTCTGCCTGCATCTTCAACAAACATCGGATTCTTACCATTAAGCCGAGCAAATTCCTGCTCATCCTCTCGCTTCACTGCACTTTGGACAGGCGTTTTAAGTGCACCTTCAAGCTGATCTACCAACGCTGTAATTGGCAGGTCATTGTGGGAATCATCTAAACGAACCAATGCTTTTGCGGTGCTGCGCTGACTGTGTGGCGTGGCTAAAATGCCCTCTTCGGTACCTAACCAGGAATGTACAGCGTCGGCTCTAATATCGCCTTGAGAACCAAAATCCTTTGTGAACTGTTCTTGAATGAGTTGGCGAGCCAACGCTGCGGAACAAGGACAAGTAGAGGAGTACTGCACGGCTACTGACAGTTCAATCGCAATTTCGCCGCTGATCAGCGTGCCTTTAACCGTTACTGGGTACGAGGCCCAACCAACGTTGTCGCTAATCAAAGCAGGACGGCGAATAAAATGATCAAACTCGAACTGTACGAACGCGTTAGTACTCAAATCTCTATGCGACTCGAGGATAGAAGCCAATAGGGTCCTCAGCCCAGAAGCAGTCAACGGATTAGAAGTTGCATGATCGTCTAGGAGTAAATACAAGCGCGACATGTGAATGCCCTTGGCCGTTGGGTCCGCCAAGTTGACATAGACCTGAACGCTGGCATGCACTTCTTTATTTTGCTGGCCATCCTTTATTTTGAGCGGTTGGTGAACATCACTCATCCCAACCCAGTCTAAAGTCTTATGCGCCCTGGCAAGGGTCTTGTTTGCCACATCCGGCATGTCAAGAACAGGTACAAGCTTAGGTATGCTCATCAAGTTTCCTATTTTAATCAAAAGCGGATCATACTAGGGCTTCGAAGGTCAACGAAGTGTGAACGAAAAGCAACTGGTTCTGGCACCTAAGTGACATTTCTTCTACATAACAAAGAGCTGCCCACCTTTCCAATTACACATTTGGGGTCTCAACGGTAGACGCCGGATTTTTATGTGCTACAGCATTTTTGCCGTGGATCAATATGAATCTGCAATTGTACCTATAGCTCCTCTAAATCGACGCCGGTTAACTGACGCGCCTCATCGGGGAGCAGTGAGGGAATACCATCAGCTATCGGGTAAGCCAGCCTACTTTCGCGACACCAAAGTTCTTGATGCTCACGCATATAAGCCAAAGATGTTTTGCTCACAGGGCAAACTAGTAGCTCTAATAACTTGGAATCCATTATTTTTATCCTCTCTTAGTGCATTCAACTTCGACTGAATGAAGACGAAACTCTGTTCACAACCTGTAATCTAATACCGCTTTTATAAGCCCCATTGTCCAAACCACCGGTGGGATTGTCTGTGATCACCTAAATATCAAAAGGGCTTCTCAGAAAAATAGTTTCGTGACGGTTAGGACCAGTGGAAACAATATCTACCGGAGCACCAATGGCCTCTTCCACTTTGCGAATATAGTGTTTTGCTGCATCAGGCAATTTATTAAAGTCTGTAATGCCAAGAGTTGATTCTTTCCAACCAGGCACGTCCTCATACACGGGTTCTAGCCCTTCGTAATATTGACTACCGAAGCTTGGGCTACCGCTTTCATCCGCACCTGAATACCCAACGCAAATTTTGATCGTTTCTAAACCGTCTAATACATCTAACTTGGTTAAGCAGATGCCAGAGATGCTGTTGATTCTTACTGCTTGGCGCAAAGCGACCGCGTCGAACCAGCCACAGCGTCTTGGTCTGCCTGTGGTAGATCCAAATTCATGGCCGCGCTTTGCAAGACCTTCGCCCACATCATCAAACAATTCTGTTGGGAACGGCCCAGAACCTACGCGAGTGGTATAAGCCTTAGTAATACCTAGAACATAATCCAGATAAGTTGGCCCAAACCCGGTGCCTACTGCCGTACCACCCGCGGTGGTATTAGAGGAAGTCACGTACGGATAAGTACCTAAATCCACATCTAGCATGGCGCCCTGAGCACCCTCGAACAAAATATTTTTACCTGCTTTCCGCATTTCGTGAAGAAGCAGCACTACATCCGCGGCCATCGCTTTGATTTCTTCTGCTACTTCAGCGCACTCACCCAAAGTCTTGGCAAAATCTACAGCTGGTTTCTTATAATAATTAGTCAACATAAAATTGTGGTATTCGGTAACCTCCGCAAGCTTGTCAGAAAAATTTTGCCAATAAAACATGTCGCCTAAACGCAGCCCCCGACGCGCCACCTTATCTTCATAAGCCGGGCCAATGCCTCTGCCAGTGGTGCCAATTTTTTTCGCGCCCCGTGCTTCTTCTCGAGCTAAATCTAGTTCAATATGATGTGGCAGAATCAACGGGCAGGCCGGAGAGATCTTCAAGCGCTGCCGAACAGGTATGCCCTTGGCTTCAAGCATTTTAATTTCTTTGAGTAGCTCGTGCGGTTCTAAAACAACGCCATTTCCAATTACGCACTGTACATTTTCATGCAATATTCCCGATGGAATAACATGTAGCACAGTGGTTTCACTGTCAATGACTAGGGTATGCCCCGCGTTGTGGCCGCCTTGAAATCGCACAACAGCGCTAACTTCGTCGGTGAGTAGATCTACGACCTTACCTTTACCTTCGTCACCCCATTGAGTCCCGATGACGACTACATTACGTCCCATTCTTTCACCTTAATTATGCTCTTAGTGTTGCTCAGCTTTAGCGACCACTTGCCATTGACCTGATTGATTTTCTAGCCGGCCTGCGCAGTTGCTCGGCGGCACTTCATCTGCGGACAAAGCCACCACAACTCGCAGACCCTGCTCTCGAAGCTTCGCAACTGCGGCAAGCAAGCCAGTACGCTCACTTTCAACGTGGGGGGCAAAATATACGGGCTGTGGAGCAGAATCAGCGCCCAGCAATTGCTTTAAGCTGAGGTCAAAACCAGTGGCGGGTCTAGCCCTACCAAATACCTTACCCACGCCATCGTAACGCCCGCCCTGAGCTAGCGCCTGGCCGTGCTGAGAATGATATACCGCAAAAACGGGGCCATTATGGTATCCGTAACCGGTCAACTCTGAGACATCAATTCTCAGATCTACATGGGCTTGATGGTCGGTGATCATACTAGCGAGGCTAGCCAATTCATCTAATGCTTCGTGAACCGGAGCCGATGCCTTAGCCAATATCCGCCTAGCTTCGTCTAACGCACTTACATCGCCCATAAGATTGGGTAGCGCAGCTACCATTTGCGCTTGCTTAGAATTACCCAGCAGATTGAGAATGTCTGATTCACCTTTACGCTGAATACGTTTAAAGAGTTCTTGTTGATCTTCGCCGCGGAGAATTTCGGCGCTAATAAGATCTGCAACGAGGCTCCGGTAAATGCCCATGTGTCCCAGCAACAGCACGGGTTGCTGAATTTCGGCGATACGCATGACTTCCAACATCAGCTTAATCACTTCGGCATCTGCCACCAAACTTGGCGCGCCGAAAATTTCGACGCCAGCTTTGAGTGGCACTCTAGAATCTTGGGGATTTTGTGGACTGGCAAATACGACGGGCCCAGCATAGCAAAGGCGCTGCACGCCATCCGTAATAATACTATGCGCGTCAATACGCACTGCTTGAGAGGTCATATCTGCACGGACGCCAAGTTGACGACCGCTAACCTGATCTACAACCTTCAGCGTTTGTAGATCAAGGTCTTCACCACTGCCTACAAGCAATGCATCTAGGTATTCGATCAACGGAGGATCCACATAGTCGAAACCCCAGGCTACAAAAACGTCGAGTACGCGCCTCCGTAGGATCTCTAAATCCCATGCGCGAGGCGGTAAAAGCTCGTCTACCCCTCGGGGAAGACGCCATTGTGTACTCATCTATTTCTTAAATTTGCGGGCTAGCGGTTTTTACCGTCGCCACTTTGTAGATATTTGAAGAAGTCACTACTTGGATCAAGTACAAGCAAATCGCTCTTATTATTGAATACTTCGCTATATGCGTTGATGCTGCGATAAAAACTGTAGAACTCAGGATCTTTATTATAAGCACTTGCATAAACATTTGCTGCTTTCGCATCACCATCACCACGCAGTTGTTCACTTTCTCTATAAGCTTCAGCTTCCAATACAACTGCATCGCGATCTGCTTTAGCGCGTATAGCTAGGGCTTTCTCTTGACCTTCCGCTCTGTATTGACGAGCTTCAATCTCTCGCTCTGAGTTCATGCGCTCATAAACTGTGCTGGATACCTCGGAGGGTAAGTCAATTTTCTTCACTCTAACATCAACTACTTCGACACCCACTGATTCACGCATAACACGGTCGAGGTCTTTTCTAAGGTCGTCCATCAACTCATCACGCTGACCAGATATAACCTCTGCCATATCTCGCCTACTGATCTGGTTACGCAGCCCTTCATTAGTCCGCTCTTGCAGCAACCGCTCTGCACGACGCTCATCAAAAGATGTGCCCGTGTAAAACTTCTCAATATCGGCCACACGCCACTTTACAAAGGAGTCTACGATCAGCGGCTTTTTCTCTAGGGTGTAATAGGTCTCACCTGAAGTCTCGAGTGTTAACACGCGTGCATCAAACTTTTTAACTTCCTCAGCCACAGGCAGCTTGAAGTGCAAGCCAGGTTTAATGGAAGCATCAACCAGATTACCAAATTCAAGTAGGATAGCTTTTTCGGTTT
The DNA here is from genome assembly GCA_913043815.1 of uncultured Gammaproteobacteria bacterium. Lineage (GTDB taxonomy): Bacteria > Pseudomonadota > Gammaproteobacteria > Pseudomonadales > Azotimanducaceae > UBA4421. The sequence continues at coordinate 15,110 of CAJWNY010000018.1, read as the reverse complement.
CTAAAACTCTATAGGCGGTCTGGTTGAACAGTCCCACGCCCAACAAAACTAAAACGACGAATAATAGGGTTTTTGTAGGCATCTCAAATTGTCCTAGTTATTTCTGTTGCGATTATTTGGAACCGTTCGACTGCTGCTCACATCCCGACGTAACTGCTCCATCTCACGGCGCAAAGCTGTAATGTCTGAACTGGAATTACTGCCACTTTGTTGAGTCAGCTTGTCTAACGGCAGATACATCATATTATTGCCGCCTTCCACATCTACCATCACTTTACTGGCATTCTTGAAGACGTTTTCTAGTGCGTCTATATAGAGGCGATCTCTGGTCACTTGCTTTGCAAGTGAATACTCATTGAGCAACTTTTCGAAGCGTTCGGCCTCACCTTCTGAGCGTGCGATAACGCGGTCTCTGTAGGCTTGGGCTTCTTCAAGTTGACGCTGGGCTTTACCGCGAGCCTCAGGCACTACTTGCTGTGAATACGCTGTGGCTTGGTTGATAAATTTTTGCTGGTCTTCTTTAGCTTTCTGCACGTCATTAAACGCATCCTGCACCTGTATTGGCGGCGCACTTCGGTCAATGTTGACCTTAGTAATATCGATACCGGTACCATAGGATTTCAGATAAGTTCGAAGACGTTCCTGCACTTCCACTGCTATGGCTTCACGGCCATCGGTTATCACTTGGTCCATCGTTGAGCTACCGGCCACATGACGTAGAGCACTTTCTGTCGCTTGATCCAGGCTCTTCTTAGGATCCCTAACATTGATCAAATAATCTGCGGCACTGGCAATCACCCATTGCACTGTCAGGCTAATATCAACAATATTTTCGTCTTTTGTGAGCATAGACGCTTGGTGACTGTGGGATTGAACCTGAGTCACGTTAACCAGTTGCACTTGATCAATTAAAGGCGGGTTCCAATGCAGCCCAGGAGTCACTTCTTGTTCCATCACCTCACCAAAACGAAAAACTACGCCACGCTCCTGTTGATCCACTTGATAAATGCCACTGAACACATAAAGGCCGGCTAGAACTATAAGTAGTAGGCTGATGGAGCCTGCGGATATACCACCGCCACCACCTGAGGAGCCTTTACCGCCGCCGAATAAGCCGGATAGCTGGCCCTGCAATTTACGTATAGCTTCGTCTAGGTCTGGAGGACCTTGATCTCCGCGATTGCCCCAAGGGTCCTTGTCTCCACCGCCTGATTCATTCCAAGCCATGATTATTTGCTCCGCATCGTTTTACTTACATTAACTACTAATTTTTCAGTGCCTAATTGCCTCAAGCAATTTTCTTCCGAACGCTCTTTCCTTATCTTTCGTGCAAAACCTATAGTGCAGCCATTAATTACTCCGCGCCTGCCCAGAAGTATCCGATTATGCTTACTTATTTCGCGACACTTTCCTGTAACTGCACGTTAGATTTTTTCTTCAGCTGACCAAGCAGATGCTCGTCAGCCTGTACTGTAAGCTGCAGCCTACCATCTGTCAGCAAAGTTTCATCTAAAACCGCACCCGATTGATAGAGCCATGCGCGAGTTTTACCGTCACCAGCACCCAGTAATACTTCGTGTGGCGCGACAACACCTAATGCACTGCCAATAAACTGCATCAGCTCGTTTAGCCCTTGCCCCTTGACCGCAGAAACCAATCGGTCTGAGTACTCAAAATGCTGCCTTTCTTCTTCAGACAGCAGGTCCGCCTTGTTCATCACTCTGATACTAGGCACTTCTTTAGCGCCAATTTCTTTTAAGACTGCTTCGACTTGCTCAACTCTTTCCTGCCACAATGGGTCGGCAATATCGATCACATGCAAAAGCAAGTCGCAGTGTACCACTTCTTCAAGCGTAGCTTTAAATGCTTCAACTAAAGAATGGGGCAACGAACTAACGAATCCCACCGTGTCGGTCAGGACAACTTCGCCAGCACCGGGCACATTAATGCGCCTCATAGTGGGGTCCAGCGTGGCAAATAACTTGTCCTCAGTCAGCACATCAGCATTCGTAACCGAGTTAAACAGCGTAGATTTACCCGCGTTAGTATAACCGACCAATGACACCGTAGGTGTGCCTCGCCTATTTCGACCGCGTCGATTTTGCTCTCTACGCTTGGCCACGTCGCTTAGCTTTTGCTCGGTGGCCTTAAGACGCTCGGCTAACATACGCTGGTCTAGTTCAATTTGTTTCTCGCCGGCACCGCGCAAGCCGATACCGCCTTTTTGCCGGTCTAAGTGAGTCCACCCACGAACCAGACGAGTCTGAGCGTGCTTAAGTTGCGCAAGCTCTACTTGCAACTGCCCTTCATGGCTACGCGCTCGCTCCGCAAAAATTGTCAAAATAAGTTCCGTGCGAGTGATTAGACGACAACCTAACTCCTGCTCTAGATTACGTTGCTGACCAGGAGATAAATCATGATTGATCAATAATATTTCCGCTTCCGTGAGGGCAAGCAGCGCCTTAATCTCTTGAACTTTGCCACTACCCACGAACCAACGTGAATCCGGAGCTTCGCGTCGCGCCAAAATGGTGTCTACAACAACAAGATCAGCAGAGCGAGCCAATTCCGCGAGCTCATGCCCATCTGGGTTATCGGCTTTCCGCAATTCGACCTGCAGTAGCAATGTGAGCCTTCCCGCTTCGGGGCGATCAAATAGCATATGTGCTCATAAAGATTTTGCTGGCGTTAGAATCTATGAATCGTCCGACACAAGTTGGACCAATAACTAAAATTACTCCTGACAATAATACATTGTGCCGAACCTAATATTTTCAAGAGAGACAACCACCAGTCAAACTGAGACGAAGATTGTAGTGGCCAGTCCCAGCAGCAACCTTTTCGGGCTATAGTTTGGATGTGGGACTAGCAGATATAGCTTCGCTGTCATAAAAACATGATGGGCAACCTTAGTTCCGTAACACCCGCGTTTTATTGCCCGTCTCGCTCTGAGGGCCTTGAGCCGTTACTGTTTGAGGATAATAGATTTCTAGCCTGCATAAAGAGCGAGACGATACTTCCTATAATGTTGCGATTTTTCACACCGGCAAATTATTTCAGCACTCGCAACCTTAATTTAACACCTGGCTAGTCAAATCGCCCAGCTAGACTAGGTTATTCCGTGACGCTAATCTTGGTCTTGTTCAGAATCGGAAAGTATAACATCGCGTGAGGGCACAACAGTTGAGATTGCATGCTTGTAAACCATTTGGCTGACAGAGTTTTTTAAAAGAATTACGAACTGATCAAAAGATTCAATTTGACCCTGAAGTTTGATTCCGTTCACGAGGAAAATTGAGACCGGGATTCGTTCTTTCCGTAGGGCGTTCAAATAAGGATCTTGTAACGTATGTCCTTTGGACATGGTCGGCTCCGTGCAAATTGGTGAGTATTAAATTTCAACCGAGTCAATTCTTCTTTTTCAACCTCGTCGCGCAGAAACCGCCTGAAGATTCATCCAAAGGACAAAATTTGTCCACTATATTCAGGGGGAAATTTCGAGACAATCTCGAGACAATTAATCTTGGAGTTGTTTCCAAAGGCTTGTTAAAACGATTCACTAACTTCCACTTCGCCGGAGACGGCTGGGGGCGAACGACATAAAAGCCTTTAGTCCGGTCGTGGGGAGGAATGCTGGCGAGAAAAAAATTACTACTTTTTTCAAGCTCTGACCCATCGTCCGAATTGGAATAAGCGTTGAGTAATTTCTTAGTAGCTTCGAAATACATCCCTCTAAAGACTTCCCGCTTCTACACCCGAAATAAGAAAATAAGCATGGCATTTGCTCATGTAAGGCCCAGAGAGGTGAAGCGCCCTACTATCATCGCCGTAGCTCGTTTCGGCTGGTCGGTAATACAGTTATCTAATTCCGGCCATTGACGCATCCAAGTCATTTGCCGCTTAGCCAGTTGTCGAGTGGCGACAACAGCTTTATTCCGCATAGTTTGCGCATCAATATTTCCGGCAAGAAACTGCCAGCACTGGCGGTAACCCACCGCCCTTACCGATGGCAAATCCTCGTGTAGATCGCCACGCTGCCGCAAAACCTGAACCTCCTCGACAAATCCGCCCTCTAGCATCTGATCGAAGCGGCCTTCAATGCGTTGGTGCAATACTCCTCTTTGGGTAGGCAATATACCTACAAGTATTATATTCGCTCCAAGCCTAACTTTGGCAGACCCACCTGCCCGATCAACCCACTGAGATGACAAAGGCTTGCCAGTTAAGCGCACTACTTCTAGCCCTCGCACCAATCGTTGATGATTGTTCGGATGAATATTTGCAGCAGCAGTCGGATCTATTGCCGCGAGCTCATCATGCAGCGCCTGGCCACCGCGTGCTTCTAACTCGCTTACCAACTGACTTCTGACCGCTTCGTCTGCGTAAGGTAACTTTGCAATGCCATCTAGAAAGCACTTCACGTAGAGCATTGTGCCGCCGACGATAATAGGTACCTTTCTTTCCGCAAACGCATCAGCGACACATGCATCCGCATCACGCACAAAATCAGCAGCGGAATAAATTTCTTTGGCGTCTAAAATACTCACCAACTTATGCGGATATGCAGCCAGTTCCCCTGCGGAAGGCTTAGCAGTGCCTATATCCATACCTTTATAAATCATCGCTGAATCTGCGCTGATGATCTGAGCCTTGAGTTGCCCACCAAGATGGTCTTGTAACCCCATTGCGGCATCCGTTTTACCCACTGCTGTTGGGCCAATTATGACGATTACTGTTTTTTTATCGCCAACTTCTTTATTAGCGCCCTTAAGGGAGACTTTATCGGTTTTTTTGGTGTTTACACTGTTCGGCAGCGGCATTTACTGGCCACGCAAAAACAATTTATCTAATTCAGGCAGACTGCGTAGCAAAAATGTAGGTCGTCCATGATTACAAAGCCCAGCATTTTCGGTTTGCTCCATCTCGCGCAAAAGACCATTCATCTCTGGAATCGTTAACTGCCTATGGGCACGTAAAGAACCCCTGCATGCGAGGGTAGCTAGAATATCCAACTGTGTTCTATTCAGCTCTTCGCTGGTGCCAAACTCCGCCATTTCGGCAATTAGATCTCTCACCAACTGACCAACATCAGCCCTACCAAGCAGCAGAGGCACCTCTCTAACCACAACACCGTCTCTACCCATACGCTCGACTATCAAACCACTTTCGGCAAGTTTATCACCAAAATCCTCCACCATATCTGCATCAGACTCACTGACCGCTACAGTTAACGGCACTAACAGACGCTGCCTCGCGATCCCATCCCTAGCCGCCTCACGCTTCATCTTTTCGTAAACAATGCGTTCGTGGGCAGCATGCATATCAACAATCACTAAGCCTTCCGCATTCTGCGCCAAGACGTAAATACCGTGGATTTGCGCAACGGCATAACCTAATGGAGGAGACCCCACTTGATCTTGTTCAGCAGAATCTTCGTCGTCGTTATTTTTAAAACCCGACTGCAACCACTTTGGATGTTCCTCTGCAACTAATTGCACCAAACTGCCATCCGGCCCGATAGATTGGCCCATATGGCCTGAATGGTATTTCGGTCTGTAATTGTTATTTCCTATCCCTGCTTGGGGCAATCCCATTTCTTTTTGCTGACGTGGCGAAGGGCTATTTACCCATTCGGTATGCTGAACAGCAGCATAACCTTGCGCCAACCCGACCCCAGAATCCTCGTTATTGTGAGGGGTCCCCGGACGTACACTGCGGAGAGCTCGATTGAGCGAACTGAAAATAAAGTCATGCACTTGACGAGCGTCGCGAAATCGCACCTCGTGCTTCGTCGGATGCACGTTCACATCAACCAATTCTTGGGGTAGCTCGAGAAAAATCACATAAACCGCATGACGTCCATGAAACATTACATCGCTGTAGGCTTGGCGAATAGCATGTCCCACCAATTTGTCACGAATTGCTCGACCATTAACATAAAAGTACTGTTGGTCCATTTGCCTTCGGTTATGGCTGGGCAATCCGACCCAACCAAATAGACGATAGTCGTGATTGCTTTCATCAACAAAGACTGAGTGTTCAACAAAATCTGGACTCAAAACGCGGCCAAGTCGATCTTCTGCATTGCCTGGAGCCAGCACCAAAGGCCGAGTCGCTTTACCGGCGGTTCCGGCCTCACGAGTTTGCTGAAGCGTAAAGCCGACATCCATGTGTGCAAGGCTTATGCGTCGCAGCACTAGATCGATTTGATGTGCTTCAGTTCTTTCCGCTTTGAGAAACTTACGTCGCGCGGGCGTGTTATAAAACAGATCACGTACTTCAACAGTGGTGCCCTGATTATGCGCAATAGGGCCTGTAGAGATTTCGCTTCCGCCATGTCTTTCTATATGCCAACCGCCGTCATCGGCATTGGTTGATGAACTCAACTTAACTCTAGCCACCGAGGCTAAACTGGCCAGCGCTTCGCCACGAAAACCAAGACTACTTATACGAATAAGATCATCAGTATTAATAATTTTACTGGTCGCATGGCGCTCCAACGCAAGGGGTAAATCTTCACTGTGAATTCCCGAACCATTATCGCGCACCCAGATAAGAGCTACGCCACCGGCTTCGGATCGAACCTCCACATTTCTCGCCCCGGCATCAAGACTATTTTCCAACAACTCTTTTACAATTGAAGCCGGACGTTCAACCACTTCTCCCGCTGCAATTTGGTCAGCTAAAAATGAACTCAAACGTTTTACGCGCTTCATACTAAGCTCCACGGGGGATAAAAATTGTTTGACCTACACGGATACGATCACTGGATAGCTTATTGCGTCGCGTCAAGGCTGCAGCCGGAACACCATGACGGTCAGCAATTTCTGACAATGTATCGCCAGGCGAAACGGTATAGCGTAGCTCTGTGCGCCGCGCCGCAAGGAAAGTTGATGGCGGTGGGTTAGCGCGCATATATTCGCCGATACCATCGGCAATGGCCTTCGCTAACTTTATTTGGTGTTGGGTTTGAGCCAGCTTTTTAGCTTCAGACGGATTAGAAATAAAACCAGTCTCAACCAGGATTGAGATTATATCAGGTCTATTAAGCACTCTAAATCTCGCCTCGGTAACTTCTTTTTTGTGCAGATTAGTCACTTTTTGCATATTTCGAAGTACTGCCTCGCCCGCCAACCGGCTATGTTCACGAACAAATATTGTGGAGCTTTCTACTATGATTTTTTGAACAGGCGTAGTGTATTTGCTGAGCTTTATCGTCTCTCCGACTCCTCCAATCATATCGGATTGATTAGCTTGCCTTACCAGAAATCTCTCGAGATCACTCTCCTGTCGGTCGTCTCCTTCTGACCTACGTATCCAGACTGAAGCGCCACTCACAGAAGACTGTTTAAATGCATCCGCATGAATAGAGACGAACATATCCGCCTTGTTTTGAGCCGCCAATTTTGTACGGTCTTCCAGTTTTACATAATAATCACCCTTGCGAATCAGCACCGCCTTAAAGCCCTTCATTCGATTAATCTGATCCGCTGTTCGCTTAGCAATCCTCAAAACAACTTTTTTCTCTTGAGCCTTTCGAGGCCCCAACGCTCCGGGGTCTTCACCACCGTGACCTGCATCTATCGCAATCACTACGTCTCTATTTTTTGCTTTGGGGCGCGGTTTCGCCGCGGCAACCGCTGGCTTCTTTTTAGTTGGATAGAACAAATCTACCACTAGCCTATGACCGTAAGGATTGATGGGGCGCAGCTTAAACGGCTTGGCCGACAACGATACCTTGGCATCAATCACTATGCGGTAGTCCTTACCACGCTCGGCGCCGCGAATACCCTTTATCCCCGTTAGGACCTCGCTGACCTTGGAGAAAACCAGCTTTCTGCCCGGTCGAGTATTCTTTAGATCAATAACTATGCGATACGGATTGTCTAGTGCGAAGTAGGTGTATTGAGTTTCTTGACGAGCATCAAGTACCACTCTAATGGAATCTGGCGCTTCATGAACTCTTATGCCGTCTAAAACATTGGCACGAACATTTGGCGCAAAGAGGAAAAGCGAAGAAAGAACAACTACCTGATAAAACAGAGTAGTTGACATAACATTATTCTCAGTCCTAGCTCCGAGCAAAACGCACCCTCGCTTTACGTTGAAAATTTTCATGATTACTTGGACGATACAACTCGAGATACACATCAACATGCGGACTAGGCAACCAAGGCTGTCCTTGCTCCGGCCACTCAAGCAGCTTCAATCCGGGACCCGTCAGAATTTCATCAAACCCAACAAACTCCAATTCCTGGGGAGACTGGAGTCGGTATAGATCAAAATGGTAGACTTCACAATCATCTAACAAATAAGGTTCCATGAGAGTATAGGTAGGGCTTTTTACCGCCCCTAAAAACCCCAACCCACGCAGAATGCCTCGCACAAAAGTAGTTTTTCCAGCGCCCAAATCGCCATGCAAAAAAATCACAGCGCCACTAGAATACTTTGTCTTGAGCACAGGCAAAAGCGAAGCACCGAACCCTTCGGTCGCGGCTTCATCAACTAGCACTTCATTCATTTCTTCTACTTCGAGCAACTCTGAGGTCTCTAATGGCTGCAAATAAATCGGAACATTTTATCTAGCTAGGAAATTCTGCCCAGATTTAGACAGGAATGATATTACATCCGTGGCCATTAAACTGCGCTGACCTAATTCTATGGCCGCTAGATCTGCAGCAGCACTGTGCCACAATACCGCGCTTTGAAAAGCGTGATTGAGCGCGGCTAGATCCGTCTCACCTTTGGCCGCCACCTCAGCAACCAATGCACCAGCAATGCCACTTAGCACGTCACCCATTCCGGCGGTTGCCATACCGGCGTTGCCTTGCGCGCAAATAGCAAGATCTTGCCCGGCAAAAAGCACTGAACCGGGCCCTTTAAGCACACCAAAGCAATGATATCTCTCGGCCAACAAACCGGTGGCAGCCATTCGGTCAGACTCCACATCAAAGACTGGGCAATCCAGTAGACGAGCTACTTCCGCAGAATGAGGGGTTATGAATAATGGTTCACTGGACGCTGCACAAAGGTCTTTAACTTCGCGCTCCACCGCAAGCCAATACAGGGCATCAGCATCAAGTATTTTTGGACAAGGCAAACTCAGCACTCGCTTAAGTAATGTTAGCCCCCAAGGCAACCGACCCAGACCCGGCCCCAGCACCGCGGCATCACACCCTTGGGCGACAAGATCGAATCTTTCACTTTCAGGATCTACCCACATTGCTTCGGGCAGCCGGGCCAAAAGACCAGAGCGGTGCTCTGGTCTAGTAGCTATAGTCACCAACCCAGCACCTGCGCGAAAAGCCGCTTCCGCGGCCATTAATACCGCGCCGCCCATACCCACATCGCCGCCCACTACTAGCACGTGGCCTTGCCGAGACTTATGGGTGTTGACGCCGGCTGTGGTTAATCTAGAGGGCGACCACTGGAGCAACGGGATCGAGGGGTGGCGATCAAAAATATGCGCTGGCACGCCCAGATCTGTAACGAGCAAATCACCCCGCGCTGCAATGGCAGCCCCGGTGTGCAAGCCGACCTTATAGGTGATAAGGGAAACCGTCACTGATGCACTTATACTTTTATTTAAATCCTCACCGCAAAGGCCTTTGTCAGCGCTAACGCCCGAAGGTAAATCTAAACTGAGCACATCACCCTTGTTTGCGTTAATGCGATTAATCGCCTCGGCCATTTCCTCTCTCAGCGGCGGCGAGAAACCCGTGCCGAGAAGAGCATCTACAACAATTGAGTACTTGATAGGCGCGACAGGTGCGTGATGATCCTCGATCGCCAAACCCAGCGCCACGCAATGCTCGTAGGCGCGTAATGCATTTCCGGTTAACACCTGCGGATCCACCACGGCAAAAATTTGCACCTGCATACCAAGTTGGAGGGCCATTGCAGCCATAAGATAGCCGTCACCGGCGTTGTTGCCTTTGCCGCAAAACAAACTGAAACCCTGCGCATCTGGCCAGCGCTGACAAAGACACGCAAGGGCATAATCTGCCGCTCGGTTCATAAGCTCAAAACTTTCAATGCCCAAGCCGCCTTGGGCTGTGGTTTGAACTGCATCTACATCAATGGCCTGGCTAGCAGCAGCGGTATAAAGAGGTATTTGGTTATCCAACATAGGCCAATATTATCCGAATAGTGAACATTAAGGCCCTGTATATGCCCGCGCTCAACCCCGAGCATTTAGTTAGTTGCCTCACACTAGTATAGTGCATCCAGCATCAAGCCCAATTTCAAAAAGAATCTATTAAATGCGCGCACCTTGTAGAGAGGTTAATCATCAAAGCCCCTAGCGACAACCTATCTGAAGCCCCTCCCGGCTGGGACCAAACGCTCATAAGAGCGCAAATAAATACCCATGCTGAAAATTTGGGTTTCCAAAAATTGGCAGTCACCGACATAGACTTAAGTGCGCACGCGCTCCATGTGCGCCAATGGCTTGATGATGGCTTTGCTGGAGAGATGGGCTACCTCCACAGGAACTTAGAAAAACGCCTGCACCCTGATCAGTTAGAACCCGGCACCTACCGAGTAATCACGGCGCGCATGAACTACCTGCCTGCCGACACCCAGCCCATCGAGGTACTCGAGAATTCTAACAAAGCCTATATCTCACGCTACGCCCTGGGCCGTGACTACCACAAAGTGCTGCGCCGAAGATTAGCTAAGCTAGCGAGTCAAATCAACGCGCTGTTGACGCAAGATCATTCGGCGGGTTACCTGTTTCGCGCCTTCACCGATTCCGCTCCAGTATTAGAAAAAGCCCTAGCGGAAAAAGGCGGCTTGGGATGGATGGGCAAACATACGCTGATCCTTGATAAGGAGGCGGGTTCTTGGTTTTTCCTTGGAGAGGTTTATACCAATGCTCCGCTGGCGATAGACCAAACTATCGTTGAAGACGCCTGTGGTAAATGCAGCGCATGTATGACCGTCTGCCCAACTCAAGCCATTATCAGCCCAAAGAAACTAGACGCCACGCGCTGCATTTCCTATCTCACTATTGAGCACAAAGACAGCATAGACGAAGCGCTGCGACCGTTAATGGGCAACCGTATTTACGGGTGCGACGACTGCCAACTGTTTTGCCCGTGGAACCGTGACGCACCCACCACCACTGAGCCCGACTTTGCCGTACGCAACGGTTTAGACCAACCCGAGCTGTTAGATTTATTCGCCTTATCAGAAAACCAATTTCGTCTGCTGATACAAGGTTCTGCCATGGGTCGCGTCGGTTACCCGCAATGGCAACGCAATATAGCCATTGCACTGGGCAATGGCGCTGGCGGCAAAGATGTTGTGAACGCATTAACCCATGGTTTGGGCCGAGTTAACCTAATGGTAGATGAGCATATAACTTGGGCTTTAGATCAACTAAAAACCTCGAGTTCAAACGAGTAGGCCGACTAAGACACAAACAAATGCTCGCGATAATAGCGCAGCTCTTCTATCGACTCTTGAATATCCGCAAGGGCAGTATGTTGATTAGTTTTTACAACCCCTGAAGCGATCTCTGGATGCCAACGCTTTGCCAGCTCTTTTATGCTACTAACATCAATCATTCGGTAGTGTAGGTAGCCTTCTAGATCTGGCATATAGCGGGACAGGAAACGTCGGTCTTGCCAAATGGTATTGCCACACAACGGCGCTTCGCCGACTTTCACATGGGCCTCAAGAAAAGCCAAGCAGGTTGCTTCAGCCTCTCTTTCTGTCACCTTAGATTCTTGTACGCGCCGCAACAGTCCGGACGCGGAATGATGGGTTTGGTTCCAATCGTCCATACCCTCTAACAGCGACTGCGATTGTTGGATAGCCAGCACAGGGCCAACCGCCAACTCATTAAGATCGCTGTCGGTGATAATGATGGCCATTTCAATAATGCGATCCTTATTAGGATCCAGGCCTGTCATTTCTAAATCAATCCATACCAAGTTGGCGCTCAATGTAATCTCCTTGCCCAAACTCATAAATATCCGCATTAATTTGTAGGTGAAGGTTGTTTAGTCGCTTCGCCGTTTCCGCAGGCTAAGCATAATAAACCGTCTCTACCAAATAGTTCTGTTTTTCGTCACTGGAAATTATTACCCCCCTCCCATACCCGCTCGCTTGAAGCGCGTTTTACGCCCGCTCTTTTATATAAATTTATGTTTAGCAGGCGATGACCCCCAGCCAGTTTCCGTTATGATGAGCAAATACAAAGCCGCACTAGCAGAGATTATTGTGTACTACCAACATCCCGTAGCACTTTTAGAACCGTCTGACCTTGCCGCAATGAGCCTAGACAGCGTTATTTTGGTTCAGGTCACCAGCGCTGAACTGTTTGCTCAGGCGCACATTCCCGGCGCGGTTTTAGTGACACCTCAAGAATTGGTCTGTGGCATTCCCCCTGCATCCGGCAAGTTACCGGCTTTGGCAGATTTAGAGGCCCTATTTACTCGTATTGGCTACCAGCCTGACTGCAAAATTATTGCTTTCGATGATGAAGGCGGCGGTTGGGCCGGGCGCTTTCTTTGGACCTTGGATATTATTGGCCATGACAACTGGGCCTACTTAGATGGTGGGCTACACGCTTGGCAAGGCGCCGACATGGATTTCGCCAAGGGTCCGTGCAGCGTGATGGGTACCGAGCCTGCGAATATAAGTATAGACACTGCTCCCATTGCCGAAATTCCGGACGTAATGGCCACCCTTGAAGATTCACAGCAGTTGATTTGGGATGTGCGTTCCAACGAAGAATATTTGGGCCTGCGTTCAGGGTCCCAGCGAGCCGGACATATTCCCGGCGCAGTTAATCTAGATTGGGAACTTTTGAAAGACCCGCAAAGACATACCCGACTGCGATCAGATATGACTGAGGTTTTGCAAGATCTGGGGGTGTCGAGTGCTGTGCAAGTTATTACACACTGCCAAACTCACCACCGCTCGGGCCTATCTTATTTGGTCGGCCGCTTGCATGGATTGCACATTCGCGCCTATCACGGGTCTTGGTCAGAATGGGGCAACCAACCTGACACGCCCATCGACCTAAACCAGTAGTTTAAGAACTCGTTAAAGCAGTAGAGTAAAAAACATATGAGCAATCTATTCAGTAGCTTTCAAAAGGTGTTGCCGCAGCACGGACTTTCCAGACTTGTCGGCGCTTTAGCGAAGAGCAAGCACCCGTTCGTTAGTAAAACCTTTATTACCCAGTTTGCTAAGGCATACAACATTTCACTGGCTGAAGCAGAACGTGAATCGCTGTCTGACTATGAATCTTTTAACGATTTCTTCACCCGCGCATTAGCACCCGGCGTTCGCCCAATGCCCAGTGATGCGCGCACTTTAGCAAGCCCGGTCGATGGCGCAGTCAGTCAAATGGGCAAGATCGACGGCAACCAACTGATGCAAGCAAAGGGTCACCGCTATTCACTCAACAGCTTGGCTGGCAAGGCAGGCGACGGCTTGGAGGATGGTTGTTTTTGCACCATCTATTTAGCACCTAACGATTATCATAGAATTCATCTACCGTTCGCCGGCAAGCTGGAACAAACCTTCGCTGTACCCGGCGCACTGTTTTCTGTTAACGGCGCAACTGAGGAAGGCATCGAGGGGCTGTTTTGCCGCAACGAGCGATTGGTCTGCCGGTTTAATACAGAATTTGGTCCAATGTTAGTTGTCTTAGTGGGCGCGTTAATTGTCGCATCTATTGAAACAGTTTGGCCTGGACCGACCTCACCTTACAGCGTTGAGCGATACGACGATAACAGCATTAAACTGAATCGCGGTGACGAAATTGGGCGCTTTTTACTCGGCTCTACAGTAGTTTGCTGTTTCCCCAAAGGCGCCGTTGCACTGAACCCTGACCTTAAAGTGGGCAGCAAAATTCGACTGGGTGAGAATCTGGGCAAGGTACTTTGAGAACAACGCGTTGGGAAAGATGCGTTAAGAAAGGCGCCAGAAGAGAGATACTTTTAGAAAAGGCATTGAATAAAAGCCTTTGAATAAGGTCCTCAAGCTAAGCAGAGTGTTTGGCACTTCTGAAGTTTCTGAACGTAAGTACCTTCTCTAAACTGCGTTCGCCCATGGAAAGCATCAGCAACCGGTCAACGCCTAGGGCAACACCGGCACAGGTTGGTAACCCACCATCCAATGCTGCGATAAATGCGTGGTCAATCTCAACTGGAATTAGGCCTCGCGCTTCGCGAATTTTTAGATCTTGCTGGAAACGTTGTAGATGCTCGCTTGGATCTAAAAGTTCCCAGTAGCCATTGGCTAACTCAACCCCATCTATCACCAATTCAAAACGCGCGGCAACTGCTGGGTTATCTGGTTTTAAGCGTGCCAGAGCACCTTGGTCGGAAGGATAATCTAAAACAAAGAATCGTCCGGGACTCAATGCCTCAGTGGCTTCAGCAAAAGCCAAATCTAGCACTTCTCTAGGGCGATCTAATTCGCCAACTAATTCTGCATAGGTGACTGAAGTGTAACTGGCCGGCCCAAGCACCTCATTTATCAAGTCGGCTACCTCATCCATTAACTGGCTGTGATCAAAATCTAGGCGATACCACTCTAACATTGTGAATTCGCTGTTGTGTAACCGCCCCATCTCTTCATGTCTAAAAGCCGGCGCCAACTGATAAATAGAGGGCGCACCTGCGGCGAGCAGTCGTTTCATTTGGTATTCAGGAGAGGTTTGTAAAAACCCGTAACCGGGAACAGCAACACTTTCTACATCTGGATCTGTGACGGTATTGGCTGCCAACACGGGAGTTTGAACTTCTAACACTTGGCGCTGGGCGAAAAATCCACGCAAGCGCTCCAACAATGCAGCCCGCTGCACCAATCCATTTACATCTGTGCTGGGCCGCCATGACGTCATTAATTCTTTACGCGCGAGACGTATTCCCTAGTTCGCGTGTCTATTTTAAGAATGTCGCCAATATTGATAAACAGAGGCACGCCCTTGATAGTTGCACCGGTGACCAGCTTGGCAGGCTTGGTCCCGCCGTTGGCTGTGTCGCCTTTCAGGCCAGGATCGGTTTCTGTCACTTCTAGTTCAACAAAATTCGATGCGGCAACTGCAATGGGGTCATCGTTCCAAAGTGTGACCACATAAACATCTT
>CAJWNY010000017.1 GCA_913043815.1 uncultured Gammaproteobacteria bacterium | reverse complement strand
TCCTACATCTTTGTCCAGCACCTTCTCCTAAAGCCTCTGCTAAAAGCCTTTGCCTAATTCGTTCGCTTCATTTCCTTTCTTCGTGTGCTGTTGGCCTATCAGATAGAGGGCGTTCTGAGGCGTACTTTTTTTAGACGCAATTTTTCTCGAACAGGCGCAGGTCACGCATCGTTGGGCTGATTATTTAGAGGGTGGAGCGGTCCATAAACTGTCTTTGTGACAATTGCGAATCTGTCTAGGGGACCTCATCTATGGCGACCATGTGAGCTTTCTCGGGCTTTCTCGTCTGGTGGTTGCAACAATCTTGTACCCCGTTTTGGCTGCAAAGCTGGCAATCCGCCTCTGTGCATAAGCGATCTAGCTAAGATGACTGTGCAGGAAAAAGTCTAATTCCGAGCAGTCTCATCATGGTTCAACGCTGCGTGTTGCCAATTTCCCAAACAATTTTTAAAGGATGGATTTGAATTAATCGACTGCAATTTATATAAATGACCAAGGTCATTTATTGTTCGTAAACGACCTGCTAGGCTGGTCGAACAAACAGGAAAAAAATAGTTGGATACAAATGTGAATTCAGTCGTTGCAATTAATCGGAGGGCGAGAAGCGCGGAACAGAAGGCGCAGCGGCGGCAAGCCGTGCTGGAGGCTGCGGAAACACATTTCCTTGAGGTTGGCTACGAAGCATTTTCTATGACTCAACTTGCCAAGAAATCCGGGGTCGTCAAGGGCACGCTCTATCTTTACTTCAAAACGAGGGAGGAGCTCTTTCTGACCCTTTATGAGCAAAGCCTCATTCGATGGAGTCAGGTTTTTATAGGTTACTTCTCTGATTCCATGACCAGCGAGACTTATGCCCGGGCGCTTTATAACACCGCCGTGGCGGATGGCACGTTCTTGCCGTTGCTCATCAGGCTTGAACATGTAATCGAACACAATGTTGCGATTCCGAGACTAATCGAGTCTAAGCGCGTGTTCATAAGGCAGGTGGAAGTCGTTGCGGATGCCACATCAACTTCCCTCAAATTGAGCAAAGCGCAAGCGAGGGAGGTAGTAAAAACAATGGGCGTTCTGCTCATTGGTGCGATGGGCGCTGACCAGGGTCCATCACTTGTTAATGAAGAGTTGCCTGACGATGTTCAGGATCTCATCGCCAGTTTTGCGTCTGAACCACTCTTCGTCAGGAATGTCGTTCGTATCATTGAAGGCATTCGTGCAGAAGGAACACCAACATCTAGTCAAAAGTTTAGTTGAATCAATAAATAGAAAAAATGCAGGGCAATTTAGGAAAATTATTATGAGCGAAGCAGAGCACAACAACGTCACAGGATTAGCGGTTCAGAATCTGGATGCTTTAGTCGAACGACAAAGAAGCAATTTCCGTGCAGAGGGCGGGGTCACCTATGCAACGCGGATTGACCGTCTAAAAAGACTCAAAGCACTAATTGTTGAAAACAAAACAGAGTTTGCCACCACAACAAAACGCGAATTCAACGATGCGCGGTCTTATGAATTCAGTTTGTTCTCAGAGTTTGCGTCAAAGGTCGAAGCCATCGACTATTCGATGAAACATCTAAAAGCGTGGATGAAACCTGAAACGCGCAAAACCAACAAACCGATGAATTTTTTGGGTGGGAAAGGGCAGGTCAGATATTTCCCAAAGGGCGTTGTGGGTATCATTTCCCCTTGGAACTTGCCCTTCGGTCTGACGGTGGCGCCTTTAACCAGTGCGCTGGCAGCCGGTAACCGAGCATTATTGAAACCTTCAGAATACGTTCCTGAAACAGCGGCTCTGTTTGCAGAAGTTGTGCCGAAATATTTTTCAGAAGATGAGGTGGCGGTTGTCACCGGCGGCGCAGATGTCAGTCAACGATTTGCGGAGCTGCCGTTCGATCACCTTTTGTTTACTGGGTCCACTCACGTTGGTCGGAAAGTGATGCAATCTGCGTCAAAAAACCTCGTTCCTGTCACCCTAGAGCTTGGCGGCAAATCACCTGTCGTCATTGGTCGCAGTGCAAAACTTGATCTCGCCGGAACTCGCCTAGCCTTCGGCAAGCTTTTGAACGGTGGACAACTCTGCCTATCACCAGACTATGTCTTGGTACCTGAGACGCTGGAAGAGCAGCTAATTGCCAGGGTTATTCACGAGACGCAGTCAATGTATCCCAACATCACCGACAACACCGATTATGCGGGTGTTTTCAACGAAAGGCACTTCGCTAGGTTGCAGAACTATATTGGTGATGCTGTTTCTAAAGGCGCCAAACTTACCATAGTTGGTGCTGATAAGACTCGTGCGTCTAAAAACAATCGTCGTATGCCTCTGCACATTCTCCAGAACGTCAATGAAGACATGCAGGTTATGCATGAAGAAATTTTTGGTCCTATCCTCCCGGTCATGACCTATGCTGATATCACCGAGGTTCCGGATAAGATTGAACCTCGTCGAAACCCTCTCGCCATGTACTATTTTGGTAAAGATAAAAGTGAGCAAGAGTACTTGCTTAGCCACGTGCAAAGTGGCGGTGTCTGTATTAATGATATTACGCTTCACTATGTACAAGAGGACCTGCCATTTGGTGGCTTTGGTGCTTCTGGAATGGGTGCTTATCACGGTCCGGAAGGGTTTAGAAACATGAGCCATCCGCGAGCGATTTACAGCCAAACCCTGATTGATGTGTTGCCAATCATTGGCGCGCGACCGCCATTTGGCCCAAAGTTCCGAAAGAAAATAAGCTCAATTCTTGGCTCAATTTGATTTTAACGCCGTAGAAAAAACCTCTGAACGGTTATTGCCAGTTCGCTAAAAATGACGGTTGGTGGGCGATCAGCTGTAGCAGTAGCTGTGCGCAGTTGCTAGACATTTACGCGCCCAGATGCGCTAATTTGAGCTGAGCAGAACTGATTCAAGCCGTCGCTGAGGGCTAGGGGGTTCGGCCTCCATCGTCCGTCCCGCTTAAGCCCTTCGTTTGCCATCTGCTTCTTTGTCTCTGGGTTTTACTCAAGGGCGAACGGGTTTCGATCTAGTCCCAACCCCCTGTATAAAAACTCGTCCGCTCGTTATTGCATTTCTATGGCGGTTTTAAACGCTGGCCGGTTTGCTACGCGCTCAATGTAAGCTTTTAGGTGGGACATTTCTTCGCCTACACGGCCCAGTCGGTTACCCATAAAACATGCGTGGCCTAGCATGATGTCTGCAGCTGAAAAATCACCTATCAAATAGTCTCTGCCAGCTAACGCCTCGTTGACCGGTTCTAAGGCCTTGGTTAAAAGTCGCTGGGCTTGGCTGAGTGCTTTCTCGTCGCGCCGATCAGGTGGTAATAGCACGGTTTGTACAACAATAGTGTTGATTGGTGGCATAACCATTCCCTCGCAATAGTGAAACCATTGCAGATACTCTGGGTAGAGGGGGGAGTCTTCGCTAGGTTTGAGGCCGCCATTTTTATGTCGGGCAATGACATATTCAACAATAGCTCCAGACTCGAAGAGACTGATGTCTCCATCATCTAAAACCGGAACGCGACCAAGCGGGTGTCGTGCTCTGTGCTCATCTGATTTCAGGTCCTTGGGATGAAAAGCCATTTTATTGATTTCGTAAGGCAAGCCTAGTTCCTCTAATAACCACACAATTCTTCCCGCTCGTGAGTTCGGCGCAAAATGTAATTTCAGCATTGATATCAGCCCTCAGTTTTCGTTTTTTATAATGCCTGAGAATACTCATGCAAAGTTGGGTTGCTTGCAATACGTCAAACTTGCGATTACCAGCCGCTGTGAGTCCATGTTGGTAGGCAACAAGGGTTAAGCCCTGAGTTTGAATAGCCTCTTACTACTCTGTTTAAGATGCCAATTTTGCCAAAAATCTTATCGCGACTGTGCTAAATTTTGGCTCTACATTTTTTGGGGAACGGAGTATGAAATCTGAGTTATGCGACAAGCTGGGTATTGAGTTTCCAATATTTGCCTTTAACCACTGCCGAGACGTGGTGGTTGAAGTCTCTAAAGCCGGTGGTATGGGGATTTTAGGGGCGGCGGGCCTTTCACCTGAAGCTTTAGAAATTGAATTGAAATGGATAGATGAGCACATAGATGGCAGACCCTACGGAGTGGACATAATTGTGCCCACAACAATGGCTTCACAAGAGAACGATGTTCCTACCGATATCAGCGCATTAGTGCCTAATGAGCATCGAGATTTTGCTTCGTCGGTGTTGGCGCAACACGGGATAGACACTGCAGGAATCTATGACTTCAGTGCGGGCACCAGCGACGCATTTTTAGGTGAAAGTAAAGCGGCGGCATTAATGGATGTGGCTTTTGCTCACCCAATTAAGATGATAGCTAATGCATTGGGTGTGCCGCCGCGCTATATGCTTGAACTTGGCAAAGCCAACAATGTTGCCGTTGCTGCGTTGGTTGGTGCTAAAGAGCACGCTTTGAAGCAGGCTGAGGCTGGAGTGGATGTTATTGTTGTCCAGGGTACCGAGGCTGGTGGGCATTGTGGCGAAGTATCGACGATGGTTCTGGTGCCTGAAGTTTGCGAGGCGATTAAAGAGTTTAAAAATATTTCAGTACTTGCTGCGGGTGGCATCGTTTTAGGTAGGCAAATGGCTGCCGCTATGACTATGGGCGCACACGGTGCGTGGACAGGTTCAATGTGGTTAACTACTTCGGAGGCATCCACGTCGCCAGTTATTAAAGAAAAGATGTTGTCCACCAATTCGAGAGATACAGTGCGCTCTCGTAGCCGTACGGGTAAATACTCTCGACAGATGAGGTCGCCATGGACAGATGCTTGGGAGGATGAAAACGCCCCAGATCCACTACCGATGCCTTTACAACCTTTGGTTAGCGAGCCGGCTTTGAGTAAAATTACCAAGATGGCGGAAGGGGGCCATGTAGGTGCTAGGCAGTTAGCCACTTATTGGGTTGGACAGGGTGTTGGTTTAATGAACGAAGTTCAGTCTTGTAAGTCCGTAATGTACGATTTTATGCAGGACTTTTTGGCCGCTACGGAAAAAATGCAACGTATGATGGTCGATTAAATGCGCGCTCGTTTAAGCTGCAACTGTTTGCTGTCCCCCAATTGAAGTATTGAGATTTCGCTCCCACGTTAGGCGGTCAGGTCTAGAAATTAAGACCGATCTTGGACGAGGCAAGGACCTGCTAAATGCCTTGCACGAAAGGTGAACATTTCTGAAACATTTGCATGATTCGTGGTGTAACATAGTGCGCGATTTGACCTGCACCATTGCGCAGATTTAAACAAATTTTGGTAGGGGGTGCATCAGTTCGCACTTAATAGGCAGTAGGGTTGAAACCTGCTGGTTAGCCCATTTCTTTTGTATCCACCTCGAATGAAATAGAGAATGAACGTATCCATTGAAACAATGACTGGCCTTGAACGGCGATTAACGATAACTATTGACGGTAATCAGTTCGAAGACCAGATAGCTGCGCGCCTAAATGATGCCCGCGGCAAAGTAAAAATTTCCGGCTTTAGAGCTGGCAAGGTTCCATTGAAGGAAGTAAGGCGTCGTTACGGCAGCGCCATTCGCGCTGAAGTCGCCGGAGAACTTATGCAGAGCAGCTTTGTAGAAGCTGTGCAGCAGGAGTCTTTAACTCCTGCGGGTTCGCCTAAGCTAGACGTTATTAAAATGGATCCAGGTATAGATTTTGAGTTCACCGCGACATTCGAGGTGTTTCCATCGGTTGAACTCGCCAATTTTGACAAAATTGCGGTGAAACGCCCATCTGCAGATATTACTGACGCTGATTTGGACGATATGATTGTCAAGTTGCGCGAGCAAAATTCCACCCAAGAAGTAGTTGAGCGTGCTTCCGCTGACGGCGATCAAATTACTGTCGATTTTGAAGGTATGTTAGACGGCAAAAGGGTTGAATCTGCTTGTGGAGAGGCCTTGGCGGTAACTATAGGCAAAGGTCAAATGATCGCCGATTTTGATAAAGGTGTGTTGGGTTTATCGGCCGGTGAAGAGTCGACCTTTGACGCTATATTTCCAGACGATTATCAAGCCGAGGACATGCAGGGAAAGACAGTACAATTTAGCGTTAAAGTGCTTGATGTGAAAGAGACTCAATTGCCTGAAATGAACGAAGAGTTTTTCAAAAAGTTTGGTATCGATGAAAGTACGGAAGAAGCTTTTCTTTCTGAAGTTAAAACTAACATGACTCGTGAATTGGATAATGCCATCAAGAACCAGGTTAAGCAGCAGGCTATGGATGGTTTGAGTGAAATTCATGACTTCTCGTTGCCACATGACGTCGTTCATCGCGAAATTCGTGTGCTGAAAGACCAGATGATGAGTCAATTTCAAATGCCCCCGGGGCAGGCTCAGCAGTTAGATTTGCCGGATGCATTGTTCCAAGATCAAGCTGAAAAACGGGTTAAAGTTGGACTCGTTGTGAATGAAATCATGACCAGTAAGGCAATGGTTGCTGATCCTGAGAAGATAGATGCACGGTTGCAAGAAATTGCGGCACCTTACGGAGAGCCTCAGCAGGTCCTTGAATGGTATCGAAGTAATCCTGAGCAGATGAATAATATTGAGATGGCTGTACTTGAAGATCAGGTAGTAGACCTCATAATGGAACAAGCGGCCGTTGAGGAAATAGTCTCTAACTATACAGATGTCATTAGTGGAGCGGCGATTGCTGCGCCGGAAGAGGCCAGCGAAGAAGGCAACGAAGAAGCGGTCAGTTAGGGTGTTGGTGCTGGAAATTAGGTAGCCGATTAGGCAGCAGTGATTATTAGAAAAGTGCAATTTTTGCCGGCCTGTGCCGGCACACTTGGAGAAAAAAATGTCAGATATTCGAGATCAATTAACTCAACCAACGCAAGGCCTGGGCATGGTCCCAATGGTGGTTGAGCAGACCGCTCGTGGCGAGCGCGCGTATGACATCTACTCTAGGTTGCTGAAGGATCGGATCATTTTTTTGGTTGGTCCCGTTGAGGATTATATGGCTAACCTAGTGGTTGCTCAGATGCTGTTTCTGGAATCTGAGAACCCCGATAAAGACATCAATCTTTATATCAATTCTCCTGGTGGTTCGGTGACAGCGGGTCTATCTATTTACGATACGATGCAGTTTGTTAAGCCCAATGTAAGTACGCTATGCGTGGGTCAAGCAGCAAGCATGGGTGCATTTTTACTGGCAGCTGGTGCGTCTGGAAAGCGTTATGCGCTCCCTAATTCACGAATGATGTTGCATCAACCTTCAGGGGGTTCACGTGGAGTGGCTTCAGATATTGAAATTCAGGCGCAAGAAATACTGTTAATGCGTGAGCAGCTGAATAATATTATTGCCAAGCATACTGGCCAGGACGTTGAAACTGTTGCAAAAGACACAGACAGAGACTTTTGGATGAGCCCAGATGCGGCAAAGGACTATGGTCTAGTCGACCAGGTGCAGCAAAGCCGTACGGACGTTGCTGAGTCGGCAAAAGATTAGGATATTTTCAGCAGGCGTGCGGGCTTGCATTAAACGTCCTGAGCAAGCAATGTAAACAGGATTGAATATTTTTGTGCGGTGGTTTTATAGTCACATTAGAGCATGAGGATGGAATGAGAAAGTCAGAGTATTCGCGGGCAAGTAGAGCAACGGATACTGGACAAGAGTAATGGGATTTAGAAGCTATGTCGGAAGAAAATGGCAAAGGGGACGATTCAGGCAAGTTGTTGTACTGTTCGTTTTGTGGCAAGAGCCAACATGAAGTTCGTAAGTTAATTGCGGGACCTTCTGTATTTATTTGCGATGAATGCGTTGAATTGTGTAACGATATCATCAGAGAAGAGGTTTCCGAGGCGGCTAAGTCTAGTGAAACTAGCAAGTTACCTGTGCCAACTGAGATCAACAAAACTCTAGACGAATATGTGATTGGGCAAGAGCACGCGAAAAAGGTGTTGTCTGTTGCTGTCTACAATCACTACAAAAGGCTGAATTACTCTGCCAAAAAAGATGACGTTGAGTTGTCAAAATCAAATATTTTGCTTATTGGCCCTACAGGGTGCGGTAAGACCTTATTGGCTGAAACGCTGGCCAGAATGCTAGATGTACCGTTCACTATAGCTGACGCTACTACGCTTACAGAAGCGGGGTATGTTGGCGAAGATGTAGAGAATATCATTCAAAAACTGCTGCAGAAATGCGACTACGATGTAGAGCGCGCTCAAGTAGGCATCGTATATATCGATGAAATCGACAAGATTTCACGCAAATCGGACAACCCATCCATTACCAGAGATGTGTCAGGAGAGGGCGTACAACAAGCATTGCTGAAATTAATTGAGGGCACGGTTGCATCTGTACCTCCACAGGGCGGGCGTAAGCACCCTCAGCAAGAATTTTTGCAGGTGGATACATCCAAGATCTTGTTCATCTGTGGCGGCGCCTTTGCCGGGTTAGATCGCGTCATCTCAGACCGGTCTGACAAGTCTGGCATTGGTTTCGGCGCTGAAGTGAAAGGCGACTCGGACCGTTCCAGCGTCGGCGAAACTTTGCGGTCGGTAGAACCTGAAGACTTAGTCCGTTACGGTCTTATTCCTGAGTTTGTTGGTCGTCTGCCAGTTGTTGCAACGCTGGGTGAGTTAGATAACGATGCGTTGATTAGGATTTTGACTGAGCCAAAGAACTCTCTAACTAAGCAATACACCAAGCTGTTTGAGATGGAAGGTGTAGACGTAGATTTTCGTGAAGACGCATTGCGTGCTATTGCCAACAAGGCGACTGAACGTAAAACCGGCGCGCGTGGCTTGCGCTCTATCCTAGAATCAGTTTTGTTGGACACGATGTATGAACTACCCTCTTCAGAGTCAGTGAGCAAAGTTGTGATCGACGAAAGCGTGATCAAAGGAGATAGTCAACCTATGTTGATTTACGAAAACTTAGACAAAGCAAAAGTTGCTCCAGAGGACTAATTTCCAACTCTAACTTTTTGGCTCTCCGTTGCCGCTTGCAGATTCAGTGAGCGGCATATTCTCCTCTGTACTGTTTCTTCAGGTCCAAGAAAAGCTCAAATTTAATCCGATATATTCATTGCTGAAGCCCTTGAGCTTTGGCTTGATGACCACATTGTAGTGTTATGAATATAAAGTAGTTAGAGAGAAATTATGTCAGATGAAACTGTAGATTTTCTTCCGGTCTTACCCTTAAGAGACATGGTTGTTTACCCTCACGGTGTGCACCCGCTCTTTGTCGGTACTAAGAGTTCTATTGAAGCCCTTGACGCTGCAATGGCCGACGATAAGCAAATTTTTCTCGTGGCAAAGATAGACCCGGATAAAACGGAGGTAGATCCCGGCGATTTGTACGCCATGGGAACGGTTGCAAGCATCCTGCAATTACTAAAACTACCTGACGGTACTGTTAAAGTTTTGGTG
The DNA here is from genome assembly GCA_913043815.1 of uncultured Gammaproteobacteria bacterium. GTDB lineage: Bacteria > Pseudomonadota > Gammaproteobacteria > Pseudomonadales > Azotimanducaceae > UBA4421. The sequence goes on along the minus strand of CAJWNY010000017.1, from coordinate 32,288 downwards.
GAAGGAGGGCGGCGTGCCGCAGTGCAAAGTTTGGATTTCACCGCTGATTATATTCGCGCTGAGGTGGATGGCCGGGAAGAACCAGAAGTTGAGCGCCGTGAGGCCGATGCATTGAACAAAACGCTGTTAGCTCAGTTTGAGGCGTTTGCGCAGAGTGGCAAAAAGATTCCTCAAGAAGTACTTGCGTCCTTGTCAGGCATTGACGATCCATCTCGACTGATGGACACCATGGCAGCTCAGATGTCATTGGACATAAAAGATCGGCAAGATGTTTTAGAAACTATTGAAATTGGTGCTCGTACGGAATTATTGTTGGCCCTGATGGATGCTGGTTTGGCCGTTATTCAGGTAGAAAAACAAGTCCGCGGACGAGTCAAAAAGCAGATGGAGCAGAGTCAGCGCGATTACTATTTGAATGAGCAGATGAAAGCCATTCAAAAAGAAATGGGGGATGATTCTGCAAATGAAACAGATGAACTGCAGAGTAAAATTGACACCCTTGGCATGCCGCAAGAGGCAAAAGAAAAGACTCAGTCAGAGCTTAACAAGCTCAAAAGCATGGCTCCAATGTCAGCCGAGGCTACAGTAGTTAGGAGTTTTATCGACTGGATGGTCAGTATTCCATGGAGCAAAAAAAGTCGGGTGCGAAAAGACCTACAAGCCGCCCAAAAGATACTTGATGAAGATCATTTTGGTTTAACTGAAGTGAAGGAGCGTATCGTAGAGTACTTAGCGGTTCAGAATCGCTCCGGCCAGTCTAAAAGTCCGGTTTTGTGTCTCGTTGGTCCTCCGGGCGTAGGTAAAACCAGCTTAGGTGAGAGTATTGCTAGGGCAACAAACAGAAAGTTCGTGAGAATGGCTTTGGGTGGGGTGCGTGATGAAGCCGAGATAAGAGGGCATAGGCGGACCTACATTGGCTCTTTGCCGGGCAAGGTTATCCAAAAGATGAGCAAGGCAGGAGTGGTAAACCCGCTGTTTTTGCTCGATGAAATCGACAAAATGGGTATGGATATGCGCGGCGACCCAGCCAGTGCTTTGCTAGAAGTACTTGATCCAGAACAAAACAGTACATTTAACGACCACTATTTAGAAGTGGACTATGACCTATCCAATGTTTTTTTTGTCTGCACCTCAAATTCAATGAATATTCCTGCGCCGTTATTAGACCGCATGGAAGTGATTCGTTTGCCCGGGTACACAGAGGATGAAAAGCTGGGTATTGCACGTCGCTATTTGGTACCAAAGCAAATTAAAAACAACGGTTTAAAGAAAGGTGAGTTGGATATTACGGACGCTGCGCTAGTGGATATCATTCGTTACTACACCCGAGAAGCTGGTGTGCGTGGATTGGAGCGAGAAATCTCTAAAGTGGCTCGCAAGGTTGTTAAGGCGCAATCTTTAAACCAAGCTAACGCAAAGAAATTATTCCCAAAAACTATTGTTGATCAGATGGACCTAGAAAAATACTCTGGCGTGCGTAAATTCAGCTACGGTTTGGCTGAAGAACAAAGTCAGGTAGGTATCGTCACTGGTTTGGCTTGGACCCAAGTTGGCGGTGAATTGCTCAGCATAGAAGCGGTGTCAGTGCCCGGTAAGGGGCGACAAATTAAGACCGGATCCTTAGGCGACGTCATGCAGGAATCTATCCAAGCTGCCTTAACTGTCGTTCGTAGTCGTGCACAATCCCTTGGGTTAGCTGATGATTTTCACGAAAAGAGTGATATTCATATTCACGTACCTGAGGGCGCTACACCGAAAGACGGTCCAAGTGCCGGTATTGGCATGTGTACAGCGATGATATCGGTACTCACAGGTATTCCAGTGAAAGCCAATGTGGCTATGACCGGTGAGATTACCTTGCGCGGTCAAGTGCTACCTATTGGCGGACTAAAAGAGAAGCTTTTAGCCGCTCACCGAGGAGGCATCAAGCATGTGATTATCCCTCATGAAAATGAGAAAGATTTGATAGAGATTCCCGATAATGTGAAAAGCAATTTGCAGATTCATGCGGTAAAATGGATAGACGAAGTACTAGAAATAGCTTTGGAGAGAATGCCAGAACCGAAAATACTCCACGATGGTGGCGGTGAGGCGACAAGTTCTGATTCGAAAAAAGAAACTGGAGCGGCTGAATCGCCCTCTATCATAAGCCCGCATTAGTAAAGTCATGTGCGCATTAGCTTGCGCCGGACTAGCTGTGTTGGTATAAAATAAGAGAACCCGAAAGGGTCTTAAATAAACTGTATACGCAAAGAGAAAATAAGCGGTTATGGATGAGATTTTTGCTTATCATCCATCAAGCGATTCTATCACTAGGCGTATTTACGAGGGGCACAGTATGAATAAGAGTGAATTAGTGGATCATATATCTGAATCTGCAGATATTTCGAAAACCGCTGCAAGCAGAGCTTTAGAGTCTGCATTAGAAGCAATAACGGGCTCCTTGAAGGATGGTGAATCAGTTGCATTGGTTGGTTTTGGTACGTTTTTGGTGCGTGATCGTGCTGCGCGCCCTGGTCGCAACCCAAAGACTGGCGAAACGATCCAAATTTCAGCTGCTAAAGTTCCCGCGTTCAAGCCGGGTAAGGCACTAAAAGACGCTTTAAACTAGGGTCTACTAGGTGATTTGAAAGGGCGCCGACAAAGCGCCCTTTTTTATGTCTTTGTATTTTAAGTTTTTCACTTCACGTTTTAAGGTTTAGCTAGCATGTTGCAGCAACTACGAGATCAAACACAATCAACTGGCTTCAAAGTTTTGGTAGTGGCCATCATATTAGTGCTTACGCTATTCGGATTTGGCGCAACAAACGTTTTCCTTGGCGGCGACCCAAAAGTTGCTCAGGTTGGTGATTTCGATATTACTGAGTCTGTGTTAAACATTGAGACAGAACGCGAGAAACGCCGCATTCTGTCTCAGGTGGGTCCTGATTTTGACCCAAACGATATCGATCGAATACTTTTGCAGCAATCTGCGCTCAGTCAACTGATCAACCGACAAGTTTTGTATCAAACTGCTTCTGATTTAGGCATTAGCGTGTCAGTGAAAGAGGTCAACAAACAGCTCCTGGAAAGTCCGATTTATCAGGTTGATGGCGTGTTCAACGAAGCTGTCTATCGCTCGCAGTTACAAATGTTAGGTTATCAGCCAGTAGAATTTTTAAATGAGTACGCCGGTGCGTTGAGCGCAGAGCAGTTACGTATAGGTGTTGCTGAAGGTGTTTTAATTCCTGATTGGGAAATTGCTGAAGCTATAAGACTTTTGGAGCAGCGTCGCGACTTCGCTTATTTGTCTTTAAATGTTGCTGCCTATGCTGCAGATGCTGAGGTCTCCGAAGAAGAGATTGAGGCTCGCTACGCAGCCGATCAATCCATTTATATGACACCGTTAACACTTGACGTTCAATATGTCCGTTTGGCTGTAGCGGATTTGTCTAGTGAGTTAGAGGTTGAAGTGGGAGACGATGAGCTTCGTGCCATATACGATGAAGATCGCTCTGCAGCATCCTCAGCAGACGCCAGAGACAGCGCGCATATTCTTATACAAGTGAACGACGCGATTGACGATACTACTGCGCTGAAGCGCATAAACGAGATTGCAATTCGGATTAATCAAGGGGAAGATTTTGCTCAAGTAGCAAAAGAAACTTCAGAAGACCTTGGCTCAGCCGAACGGGGAGGGTCGCTAGGTTTGGCTGGCAAAGGCGTTTTTGAAGTGCCATTCGAAGAAGCACTTTGGGGCTTAACGACCATTGGTCAAGTATCGGATCCTATAAGAACAGCTTTCGGTTTTCACCTGATTAAGCTCAATAATATTATTGTCACCGAGTACCCTTCATTTGATGATCAGTTACCAGTTTTAAGGGATCGAGTAAGAACTGAATTAGCGGAAGAGCAATATTCAGACCGACTGGATCAGTTGGAGAGAAGTGCTTATGACGAACGTTTTGCGCTAAGCGAGACAGCAGCAGAGCTAGACCTGTTAGTTGTGCAAATGTCGGGCGTGACGGAGGATAATTCTCCAAACGTTACAGACGGCAGTGAGCCAAATGCCAATGATTTTTTGCTTAGCAACCCCGATGTCCTTGAGGCGCTTTTTAGCGAAGAGGTGTTATCGGGTGAAAACAGTCAGATGATTCAAGTCAGTGATACCGAGTCCATAGTTGTTAGAGTAGCGAAGCGATATGAGCCTATGGAAATAGCCTTAGAGGAGGTTACGGATATGATCCAAGCTCAGTTGCGCGCAGAAAAAGGTTTAGCGGCGCTAGAAGAAGCAAAACTAGACGCTATAGATGCATTAGCAGCGGGCACTGGTGTCAGTGAAGTGGCTTCATCTCTTGGGCAACGCTGGGTTACATTAGAAAATGTTGCCCGGGTCAGTGGGGTGGAAATTGTGTCAGTTGAAATTTTACAGGAAGCTTTCAGATTGCCTCGGCCAACTACTGGGGAAAAATCGATTGGCTTTGCAGACTTCGAGCAAGGGAGTGCTCTTGTTTTGGTGACCCAAGTTACTCCAGGAGACGTTAACGCCACCACTGACATGCAACTTGAGCAGTTTCGCAAGATTGTTGGGTCTAGAGTAGAGCGTGCTGAGTTTGCTTCTTTCTTCCAAGCCGCGGAAAATTCTATTGGCGTGGTCAGACCAGAGTAAGGGTCGTTAAGACGTAGTCAAAACCGATTGAATGACTTTGGTAAACAGGACATCTAAACCAGTGCTACCGGCCGCCAACGGTGTCGATGTACAGTACCAAAAGCTGACCAGGTTGCAGGTACTTCTTTGGATCTAAATCGTTCCAATTACTGATCGTTGGAACGTCGATCTTGAATTTATTAGCAATTCTGCTCAATGAGTCTCCATTGCGAACGCGATAGCGTATTTTCCGCATTACCGCCGGTGGTTCATCGACCGTAAAGGCGGACATGCTTACCTTGACATTTGGCACGCTAATTTCTTGTCCTATGCGTAGTGTTGCTCTCCTACCAATCTCATTTTCTTTGACCAGTTCAGCAATGCCGACCTGATACTGTTTAGCAATGAGCCACAAAGAGTCGCCGCTGCGAACCTTGTGTGTGACCGAGTGCGAGCTATGGGGTTTCACCACTGCCTCCTGCGAAAGTGGGACTCTTAAACCGTCGCCAATAATAATGCGGTTACTTTTTAGACCGTTGGCCTGTCGCAAGGTCGCGACATCGGTATTGTATCTCTGGGCAAGAACACTGAGTGTTTGCCCCGAGCGAACCTCTATATTCAACCACGCCAATCGCTCATTTTCTGGGGTCGCTGTGAAATCTTGCTGTAAGGTAAGTATTTGTGCTTTTAAAGCATCGCCTTTTGGTCCCTCGCTGGACTGAACCCCTGTTAAAGCCACAAGGGCGGTAACAGGTAAGATTAGGCGGTGCGGTCCTTTACTAGGCGTCTGGCTGCGTTTTAGTGCAGGGTTCCATTTGTAGATATTGGCGCTGGGGGCTTTGCTGATAGCTACGATTTTGGCGATATCAAATGGCCCTGGTAGGTTCAAAACAAAAAAAGAGGGCCTCATTTCTACATTGGGCAACGCCACCTTGTATTTGGCAGGGTTGTTAACAATTGCGGCCATGGCTAAAAGTCGCGGCACGTAGGCTCTTGTTTCTCGAGGAAGGTTTAAGGCAAAGAAATCTCTGCTGCTGCTGCTGCGGATTGCTTTAGAGACGGTCCCGCCGCCGGCATTATAGGCAGCAACAGCCAACAGCCAGTTATCGAACCGCTTATTCAGGTGCTGTAGGTAAGTCACGGCGGCATCTGTAGAGGCAACAATGTCCCGACGTCCGTCATAGCCTAGATTTATTTTTAACCCATATTGTTTGGCTGTCGGTGACATAAATTGCCACAGTCCATTGGCGCCGGAGGGTGAAAACGCATGAGGGTCTAAGGCGCTCTCAACAATGGGCAGGAGTGCCATTTCCGCAGGTATGTGTGCTTCCATAACTTGCTCTAGGATGTAGGGCAAATAATTTTGCATACGGGTTTCAAGGCGCTGCCAGTATTTTGGGTTTCTTTGAAACCAACGTATCTCTTGCTGCACGGAGCGCCGGTCTAATTCATGGTCCAAGGCCAAGTTTTCCCGCAAGAGTGACCATAAATCGGGGTTGAGAATTTGCTCTTGCGATAGCTTAGAAAAGGGGCCCTCAATGGCGGAGGCAGTAGACTGTTGGACAATATCTAGGTCCGTGAGTGTCTCTACGGGTAGAGTTTTTTCCTCTGCAGGGGCGTTTGGCTCGCTTAGCTGCGTCTGGCAACCAATGAGCAAAAATACTGTTAAGCAACTCCAACAGGTGCTCTTCATCCAACTGCTTTTTTGTGATTTTACCAAAATGATTGTTGCTCTAGCTTTAAACGTCTTAAACTGGCGGCGGATATTAACCGATGTGCTCACCACATGAACAGATTTAGTCTCAGAAGAAGTGATTCGAAAGCTGAGCGTCTTTGGTCTAGTGCTTTAGGCGCTAAGACGTGTGCTTTGCAAATGCCTGAGCTGGCACCTCTAATTAGGCGGGTACATGGCGATGTGGTGATATGGGTCGGTGACTGCCAAGATGCTGGTGCGGCCCTTGAAGGCTGCATGATTCGGCACACAATTTTTGCCGTGCAAAACCAAGCCCCAAGTAATGCGCTAAAACAAACAACGCTACAGGTCGATTTGACCAATCTACCCTTTGCAAATGCTAGCTTAGACGGCGTGGTATTGCATCATGGTTTAGAGTTGGTCAAAGACCCTAGAGCAGCAATTAAAGAGGTGGTACGGGTACTGGCGCCGGGTGGAAAATTACTTATTTGCGGCTTTAACCCTTTTAGCCTTTATGGTCTTAGACGACTATATGCCAGAGTTTTCCCTGACCCCATGAGCGCTCACGCTCTCGTTAATCCTATACGCTTGTTTGATTGGCTCGCGTTGCTGGATTTGAGATTAGATTGTCGACCAAAATATTTCGATTATAGCCTGCCTATTAGTCAAAACCCGCTGGGATGGATAAACGAGCGTCTTGGTTCCAATTCATGGTTGAAAGGTAAAATCAAGAAAGTGAGCCCTAGTTTTCCTGGCGCGAGTCATAGATTGAAAAAGCTCGCGTTATTTTCGCAGTTACCCTTTGGCGGTTTACTGCTTGTAAGCGCTACTAAGCAGGCGACCTCAGTGAATATGCAGTCAATTGATGAGATCGCCAACAAGGCAAAACGAAGGTCTTTGCGGCCTGCTGCGCTGCATAACATTAGCGTTAACAAAAAAACAAATATCGAGATTTAGATGTCCGTTGAAATATTTACTGATGGTGCCTGTAGAGGCAATCCAGGGCCTGGCGGGTGGGCGGCACTGCTGCGCAAGGGAGACAATGAAAAAATGATCTCTGGGGCGCAAGAGACCTCTACTAACAATCAGATGGAACTCATGGCGGCTATTCAGGGGTTAGAGCAGTTGAAAAAACCTGTGCGCGTAACTCTGACCACAGACTCCCAGTATGTACGGCAGGGCATTACCCAGTGGATTGCAGGGTGGAAGCGTAATGGCTGGATGACCTCACAGAAAAAGCCGGTAAAAAATAAGGAACTCTGGCAACGCTTAGATGCAGCAGTTGCCGAGCACCAAGTAGAGTGGTTGTGGGTCAAGGGACACAGCGGCCACCGGGAAAATGAGATGGTGGACCAAGCGGCTAACGACGCTATAGATACAATGCAGGCAAGCTAATGAGACAAATAGTACTTGATACAGAGACCACCGGTTTAGAGGTGGCACTAGGTCACAAAATTATTGAGATCGGCGCTATTGAGATGATCGACCGCAAATTTACCGGTCGTCACTTTCACAAATACCTAAACCCTGAGCGAGAGATCGATGATGGTGCTAAAGAGGTACACGGCATCACCGAGGCGTTTTTGGTCGACAAGCCCAAGTTCGCTGATATCTGGGAAGAACTCGAGCGCTTTCTAGACGGCGCAGAATTGATTATTCACAATGCGGTATTTGATATTTCTTTTCTTGATAGCGAGATTCTCGCACTTGTTCGGCGGGGCTTGGTACCGCAACGGAAAATCGAAGATTTTTGTGGCGTGATAGATTCATTGGCCATTGCCAGGCAGAAGCACCCTGGCCAAAAGCTTAACTTAGACGCGTTGTGCCGCCGCTACGCGGTAGATAACTCTCAGCGCCAGTTGCACGGTGCGCTGTTAGATGCAGAGATTTTAGCTGACGTTTACTTGTTGATGACGGGTGGTCAAACTAACTTGTTTGGCGGCGGTAACAATTCCAATGATGACCCCGTGGGTCATAACGATAACCAGATTGATCATAGCTGGGAAATTCCGCCGCTCAAACAGATCATGGCCAGCGTTGATGAATTAGCATCTCACGAAAAAATGTTAGATCTACTTGCTGAGCGAAGTGAGAGTGGACCTGTCTGGCGGCGCGAGCATTAGGTGAGAGTACGGCACAGAGCGCTGCGCTAAAGCAACTTGCTGTGCGCACTTTACTTTAAGGGTTTGCAGGTCTTAGCGGGATTGGCGGAAGCCAGAGTTGGTTTTTTCAGCCTCGGTTTAAGAGCGAAAACCGTTTTTTAGGTGGTTGTAGTCAGATTACTGAGACAAAGACTAAGGGACACGACGATAGGAATTGTTAGCCCTTCTACCCGCCTGCAGTCGCTTGCGAATAAAAGGGCCACAAAACTCAGTTCAGCAACACCTACAGTATGTAGTTAACAGCAGCCCAGCCAGTCACACCCATAACGATGGTATAAGGCAGCGCCATGGTGACCATCCGCATATAGCTCAGACCGATAAGCGGAGCTATGGATGAGGTCAGCAAAAATAAGAATGCTGCTTGTCCATTTGGTGTTGCCACACTAGGAATGTTGGTGCCGGTGTTGATGGCAATGGCAAGCAAATCAAATTGCTCTCTGCTGATCGCGCCATTGTCCAAAGCAGCTTTGACTTCGCCAATATAAACTGTCGCCACAAACACATTGTCACTGATCGCCGAGAGCACGCCGTTGGCGATATAGAACATACCTGGTTGCACATCTAAGGGTAAACTCAGTACATACGCGATTATTGGCGAAAACAGATGTTGATCGTGGATAACGCCGACAATACCAAAAAACACGACGAGCAGTGCTGTGAAGGGCAAGGCCTCTTCGAATGCGTGGCCCAGCTGGTGTTCTTCAATGACGCCGTTGAAAGCGGTCTGCAACACGATAATGGTCAGGCCAATAAGACCCACCTCCGCTACATGATTAGCTAGCGCCCATATCAGAATAAGACCAGAGATTGCTTGAACTACTAGCTTCGCCTTGTCTGAGTCCGAACGGCGGGCACTTTCCGCTTTGTCATAGTCTGTGAGTATGGAGCGAACTCGCTCAGGCAGAACTGCACCGTAGCCTACAATTTTCACTTGCTCTAGCAAGATGCAGGTTAGCAGACCGGCTGCAAGCACTGGCATGGTTACAGGCGCCATACGCCAAAAGAACTCGGCGAAATTCCAGCCTGCCTGGCTGGCGATGAGCAAGTTCTGCGGTTCACCAACTGTAGTACAAACACCGCCCAGGGCTGTACCCACTGCTGCATGCATAAGAAGGTTGCGCAGAAACGCCCTGAATTCATTTAGCTCCGCGCGGTATTCTTCAGCAATATCGCCGTCTTCTAAACCCTCTACTCTGTCTTCTGGTGCCAGCTTACTAGCAGCGACCTTGTGGTAGATCGAGTAAAAGCCAACGCCCACACTAATGACTACTGCAGTAACAGTGAGTGCATCTAAGAAGGCCGACAAAAACGCTGAAATTGCACAAAACAAGAACGCAATGAGTGTTTTGGAGCGAATTGACAGAAGAATCTTAGTGAAAGTGAAGAGCAGTAGGTCTTTCATAAAGTAGATGCCAGCTACCATAAATACCAATAAAAGTATTACGGGGAGGGCCAGTTCTACTTCATGGTAAACTGTGCCGGGGCTCGTCATTCCCATTACCACGGCTTCTATGGCCAGTAGTCCACCAGGCTGCAATGGGTAGCATTTTAGTGCCATGGCCAAGGTGAAAATAAATTCTAGCACCAGTACCCACCCCGTCAAATAGGCGTTACCCGTTAACAGCATTAGTAATGGGTTGAAGATCAAAAAACCAACGATGGTCAACTTGTACCATTCTGGTGCTTGACCAAGAAAATTCTGAGAAAACGAACTGAGGGATAACCCTTTCATAACACTCCTTTACGCCTTTATCCGGGGGTATTTTGTCTACCCATCGGTGTCGTTTTTTTATTGTCTATGATTTAACTTTATCTCAGGCGCGCCTTTTCTCCGTCAATTTATGACGGCTAATCGCACCTAAATCTGATAGGTAAAGATAGCGTGAGAGGTGTTCCCGGGCAACTGTTAAGGGGCGAAAAGTAGACGATTTCGTGCAATATCATTTGAGGGATTTGTGTCCGAGTTAATGCAAAACTGAATTCGAATTACAAGCGCCTTTCGAGCTGAATTATGACCGACATTTGTTTTAGGTGAACTTATGGTGTCCGCTCTTATCGTTTATGCACTCGGTGAATCATCAATTTGTGCTATCTTATTTTTTTTAGAGTTTTAGGGGTGGGGCAGTTCTATGTGGCCAAATAGTCCAGATGAGTTTTCAGCAAATCATGTTATGGCGGATGGGGATGATTCCGGAGAAGCCTGGTATTTCGCGTTTATGGGTGGCGAATTAATATGTAAAAGCGTGCAAGGTGTTCCAGAGCCAATTATCGCCGATGACTTTCGCTGGTTTGAGGTAGAAACCCAAAATAAACATTTTCTTGGTCACTTTGCAAAGCGCCCGTGTTTCGCCTTATCTGTAAAAGGCATCGTGCCCGAAGGGTTTGCAAAATTGGGTTTGCGTGGTTTGCTAGGACGTGCTTCGCAATCTATGTTCTATTTAGCGGGAAGAGCTAAGCAGGTAGTAGATTGGCATCAGACTAACCAGTTTTGTGGTCGTTGCGGTGAACCAATGAAGATACATGGTACCGATAGAGCCATGCAATGCGGAGCTTGCCGGTTTATTGCTTATCCACGTTTGTCGCCAAGCATCATTGTGCTCATTACTAAGGGTGAGGAAATGCTTTTGGCCAGAAATGCTGCTTGGCCTCCGGGTATGTACAGTACTTTGGCTGGGTTCGTTGAAGCGGGTGAGTCCATTGAGCAAACCGTACACCGTGAGGTCATGGAGGAAGTTGGGTTAGATGTTGGAGAGTTGAAGTACTTTGGCTCGCAAAGTTGGCCATTCCCAAACTCTTTAATGCTCGGTTTTCATGCAAAATATGTTGGCGGAGACATCGTTTGTCAGCCTGGTGAGATCGCTGATGCTCAGTGGTATACGAAAGATACGTTGCCGCAGATTCCACCGAAGACAGCTATTTCAGGCTGGCTAATCCAAGAGTTTTTAGACCAACTGGGCTAGGGGATAGCTGCATCCGTTTTGCCACTCAGCGCGGCCATTGTCTGAAATACCCAGATTAAGTGGCCGTTTGCTCTGAGGTTGCCGCGCATAAAAGCGTTTACCGGGTCTGTTTGTCCTTTTATTAAGCCCATGGCGTCTTCGCTGTCTTTGAAATAGATGGTTAACTCAGGATCGCGATCTTTGTCGAAGCTAATTGCCCCATCTCTTATTTGAAAGCATATTTGCCCGTCAGCCCACTGCATGCGTACTCGCGCATCTAGTTCGCCAGCCTTTTCGCTACAAAATTGATTTTCAAGAAAATTGCGCATGCTACTTCTGCCATGTTTGGAATTTCGAACGGCTTTGATGATCTCGCCGATACCAATAATTGATACTGCTCTTTATCAAAGGAGCGCAAAGTTGGCCAAAATTGCTCAAAAGGTCAAGTTATTCGAGTAATTACAGCAGATTTTTCTTTCGTTTGGGTGATCTAGTGTTTCGCACAGAGCACAGATTTTCGCGGCGTATTCAACGCTATGCTGGCGCTATGTCGGCGCAATAGATAAAGTAGCCGACCTTCTTCAGTTAGACAAAAGCTATATGGACTTTCTTTTTGAATATCTAATGTTCTTAGGACAAGTGGTGACCCTAGTGGTTGCCTTTTTGATTATTGCATCCTTTTTGGCCGGGCTTTCTGGTGGGCATCAAGGCGACCAGGGCCACTTGGTCATTCGTAAACTCAACGAGCGCGTACGTGAATTGCGTTTTACTATGGAAAATCATCTGCTGAGCGCAGATGAAGCAAAGCGCCAGCATAAGTCTGAGACCAAGAGTGAAAAGGCAGAGGTCAAAAAAGCTGCCAAAGCGGCCAAGCTCGCTGCAAAGGAAAAGCCTGAGACAAAAACAGCTAACGAGCGAACTGCTGCTGCGATAAGTGAAGAAGGGGCTGATAATGCCCAAGTAGCGGCTAAAGAAGTGGCTAAGCTAGAAGGTCAAAAAGATCGCACCTTTGTCATTCACTTTGACGGTGATACTGCCGCTTCAGGCGTAGATTTTTTAAGCGTTGAGATCAGCGCTGTGCTGACTATGGCGGGTCCTAACGACGAGGTTGTGGTTTGTTTGGAAAGCCCTGGCGGTATGGTCCACAGCTATGGTTTAGCGGCGTCCCAAATGATGCGTATACGCAATAAGGGTATCCCTCTTACAGCTATAGTCGACAGAGTCGCAGCCAGTGGTGGCTATTTAATGGCTGCTGTGGCAAATAGGATTTTGGCTGCGCCTTTTGCTGTGATTGGGTCTATTGGTGTGGTTGCGCAAATCCCTAACCTGCACCGTTTATTGAAGAAGAATGACGTAGATGTAGAAGTACTCACGGCAGGTAAATATAAGCGCACGTTGACGTTGCTGGGCGAGAATACAGATGAAGGCCGAGAAAAGTTCCGCGAAGAGTTGGAAGATGTGCACGCCTTATTCCAAGAGTTTGTTGCGGAAAATCGGCCAGAACTAGATATAGAGGCGGTTGCCACCGGCGAGGCTTGGTATGGCAAACGCGCACTTGAATTGAAATTGGTGGATGGTTTGGCCACCAGTGACGAGTACTTGATAGAACTGTGTGAGACCAGAGATGTCTTTGAAGTCGCATGGGAAGAAACCAAAAAACCGATAGACAGAGTGCTGGATAAATTTAACGGTATGTTAGATAGAGTCAGTCACGTTTTAGAATTTGTTCGTAAGTAGTAAGGGAAAAATATGCAATTTAAAGCTTTTAGAGTTGGAAAATCTGACGCCGGGTTTGAACGCAGTTTAGTCACCAGGTCTGTAGATGATTTACCCGCAGGTGAATTGTTGGTTGAGGTCAAATTTTCCTCGCTGAATTTCAAAGATGGCTTGTCGGCCACTGGTAGTCCCGGCGTTACCCGTAACTTTCCACATACGCCAGGAATTGACGTTGCCGGCGTTGTTTTAGCATCCGATCACGCCGACTTCGCTGTGGGCGACGAAATCATTGCAATTGGTTTTGATCTAGGTATGGGCACCTCTGGCGGATTTGCCGAGCGCGTGCGCATTCCCGCATCTTGGGCAGTGAAAATGCCAAAAGGGCTGTCCATGCACAGCAGTATGATTATTGGTACGGCTGGATTTACGGCTGCTGAATGTGTTCAAAAGCTTGAACACTCTGGCATGACCCCAGCATCTGGTCCGGTCTTAGTTACCGGCGCAACCGGTGGTGTCGGCTCTGTTGCCGTTAAGCTACTGGCGCAATTGGGCTATGAGGTTGCAGCGGTAACCGGAAAAGAAGATAAGCATGACTTTTTACGCAGTCTGGGTGCTAGCGAAATATTGTCTAGAGAAGAAGCCAATGCCGGTAGCGATAAACCTATGTTGGCTGAACGTTGGGGCGGCGTTGTGGATACCGTTGGTGGTGACATCCTTTTCAATGGGGTGAAGAGTCTGCGTTACGGTTGTAGTTTGGCTGCTTGTGGCCTGGTCGCAGCGCCAGTGTTTTCGGCGTCTGTACTGCCGTTTATTTTGCGTCACGTAAACTTGTTGGGTATTGACTCTGTTCAGTTACCCATTGGAGAAAAAGCCGAAATTTGGCATCGCCTAGGCGAAGAGTGGCTTATGGATTTAAGTGATCTAGAAGAAGTGCTGACCCTAGATGACTTATCTGGCGCCATTGACCGCATTCTCTCGGGTCAAATGGTTGGACGGGGTGTTGTACACCTATAACTGGCTCTTGAGTCGGTTCTTTGACTAGTTCTTTGTTGAGGAAAGGGTTTTTTATTTAAAGCGCTAGTTGAAGCGTAAATCGAAAGGGCGGGAGGACCCAGATTTGGGTCCTCAATCTCGCCTCAGCGCCGGATTTGATGCAATTGGACTGGGGTAGCGCGACACCACCAGGTAGCTGCTGCCTATTAACGTGAGGATTGTGGCTGTTTGCAGCACCACGGCTGCCTCGCTACTAATCAGCGCATTTGAGATGGCAATATAGCTCAACAGTAACGAAAACTCTGACGCTTGCCCAAGCCTGAATCCAACCTCTTTTGACGCGTCCTTATCTTCTTTTTGTAGCACCAACAAAAATGCAAATACTCTGGGTTTTACCAGCACTGTGACTACCGCCAAAATGAGTGCGGCAAGCCAGACATCTTGCAGAAGTACCACATTTAAAGAAGCGCCCACCGAGAAAAAGAACAGAATGAGAAAGAAGTCTCGCAGCGGCCTCAAGTGTTCCGCAATATACTTAGCAATTGGGCTGGTCGCTAGACTGACGCCGGCAACAAAACCGCCAATTTCAAAAGAAAGCCCCATTTTTTCAGCAATGCTGGCAAGGCTTAAACACCAGCCTATGGCGAGGAGAAATATGTATTCATGAAATGCGTCAAATTTGCTGATTAATCGAAGTAGAACAAATCGAACCGTTAAATAGGCTCCGCCGATCAGCGCTGGCAGTCCAACAAAAATAGCCATCATGCTGCGGGTGGTGCCGGAAATGTCACTGCCGAAGCCGGTCAGCAATAAAATCGCTAGGATGGCTAAGAGGTCTTGGATGAGCAACAAACTGACAACTATTTCACCAATGTGACGATGGTGCAGGGCAGTAGTGGGCAATAGTTTTATACCCAAAATGGTGCTAGAAAAAGTCATAGCTAAGCCAACTACCCATGCTTCGGTGTAGTTAAAGCCAGTGGCCAGCATTACGCCGGCGCCCATTAAAAAGAATAGGACACTGGTACCTAGTGCTGTGAGCATGGATTCAGCCAACATATTCTTCAGCTTGCTTGGCGGTAAATCTAAACCGACTAGGAAGAGCAAAAAAATGATGCCGATTTCGGCGATTTCTGTGAGCAGATCGTTTTGGTCAATTAAGCTCAAACCAAAGGGCCCAATAAGGCAGCCCAGTAATATGTATGCGATGAGCATTGGTTGGCGCGAAAATAGGGCAACCGTCGCTAGGCCGGCTGCGCCTGCAAAGATGATGAAAAACGAATGAATTAAATCTGAGTGAGGCATTTGGGGTCTCTTGGGAACTTCCACGGCATTGCAACCGCTAGCCTAGCAAGTATCTACCGAATTGAATTGGTTTTTCGACACAATGCACTAAAGGAGCTCCGAAGCGACATCATAAACGTCAGCACCGACATTTCGGGGCGAGTTGTAGTGGTAGTTGGCGCATTAGCGAGCAATGTCCTCACCAGAAAATATCAGCAAGGCGAGGTGCGGTGTCGCGCGCAACGGCAGGTTGCCTCTCAGTCGAAGGCGCCCATCCCACTCACTTTTGGATTAACGTTCAAAGTAACAAGCATTCGCTCGCTTATACTCTATCGAAATGGTTCAGAGGATCTAAGACGGAGCTTTGGTAATACTGCTTGTGAGGCGCAATACAACTCAGGGCAACGCCTGGGTCGCGAGATTCGGGCAGTTCAAAACTTGAAAACCCACAGCGCACCATAAAGTGCAAAATGTCTTCGTGAACTGCGCCAACGCCGCGTAAATCACCGCTGTAACTGAGTCTGGTACGCAACAATACTGCCAGCGAGAGGCCTCTGCCGTCGGTCAGGGCCGGGAAGTCGATGCCAATGATAGAGGCTTGCGTCCATTGCGGGTCTAGTTCTGCGTCTACTGACAGTTTCAGCGCCTGACCAGGCTGCCAATTCTCAGCATCACACCATTCGACCATTTGTTGGTCAGAGCCTTGCTGATCAGCTAGCTGCCATTCGTCGTTATGCTTATTAATGAGATGGTGCATAAATGCGTTCCTTAAATGGCGCAATATCAACACGCTTAAAGCAGCTGAGGAAACTTTCGTCTTCCAGCCGCAAATCTACATAGATTTCAAGAATTTTGGCAATAACGTCACAAACTTCTGCTCGAGGAATCGATGGTCCAACAATTTGTCCTAGCGACGGCGCAAGCTCTGAATGGCCAGCATGGCCGCCAAGGGATATTTGATAAAACTCACTGCCTTTCTTATCTACACCAAGAATACCTATGTGTCCCACGTGGTGGTGTCCACAGGCGTTCATACAGCCAGAAATGTTAAGGTTTAGCTCGCCTAGATCATACTGAAAATCGTAGTCATCGAAACGTTCTTGTAATGCTTCTGCTACTGGTATGGATTTGGCATTTGCTAATGAGCAGTAGTCGCCACCTGGGCAGCAGATCATATCAGTTATAAGTCTAGCATTTGCCGTGGCTAAGTTTTGCGCTTGAGCTTTTTGCCACAATTCGAACAATTGTTGCTTGGGTACATGGGGCAGAACGAAATTTTGTTCGTGGCTGATGCGTACTTCACTGAAACTATAGTCGGCGGCCCATTGGGCAACTGCATCAATTTGCGTGTCACTGACATCGCCCGGCGGTACGCCGGTTGCTTTAGTGGAGAGTGTTACCGCCGCATAGCCCGGCGCTTTGTGCTCGATCACATTGTGCTGCAGCCATTGGCTAAACTTTGGGTTAGCCAGCCTTTGTTCAGCCAACACATCGGTTACATC
Source organism: uncultured Gammaproteobacteria bacterium (assembly GCA_913043815.1). GTDB lineage: Bacteria > Pseudomonadota > Gammaproteobacteria > Pseudomonadales > Azotimanducaceae > UBA4421. Next base: position 15,372 of record CAJWNY010000017.1, on the reverse strand, counting down.
GGGTTGTTCGCTGTAGCTAGGCGGAGCAAAGAAGTCCTCTATCCGAGATATTTCAGTTTCAGGAAGAGTGCCTGGGCCATCTTTGCTGTGTGACCATTCTTCGTCTACTTTGGCGCGGAATCCGTCAACACCCATAGCTCTGACCAAAATTTTGATCCGTGCTTTGTACTTGTTGTCGCGGCGACCGTAGCGGTTATAAACCCGCATGAGTGCTTCTAAGTAGGTGAGTAAATGTTCTATCGGTAGCTCTGAGCGTACTAACGCGCCAAGGACTGGAGTACGGCCTAAGCCTCCACCAGCGTAGACATCGAACTGCACTTGGCCCTTGTCATTGCGATAAACCCTAAGGCCAACATCATGTACACCAATCGCCGCGCGGTCCTCAAGAGCACCAGTTACCGCTATCTTGAACTTGCGTGGAAGCCATTCAAATTCAGGGTGGGCAGTAGACCATTGGCGAATTATTTCGCAGTATGGCCTTGGGTCTATGGTTTCATCGGCTGCGGCCCCGGCAAAATGGTCTGTTGTTACATTACGTATACAGCTGCCGCTGGTTTGTATGGCGTGTAAATCTACCTTGGCCATGTCTGCCAAAATGTCTGGCACTTCAGCAAGTTCCGGCCAGTTAAACTGCATATTTTGCCGAGTGCTTAAGTGTCCATAACCACGGTCATATTCTCTTGCTAACTTACCCAAGGCAAAAAGCTGTGCGCTAGAGAGAGTTCCATAAGGAACTGCTACTCTGAGCATCGGCGCGAGTCTTTGTAAATATAGGCCGTTGCGCAGTCTTAGTTGCAGAAATTCGTCTTCCGAGAGTTTTCCGTCTAGATAACGGGTAGTTTGCTCTCGATAGTGATTGACTCGTTCTTCAATAAACGAGCGGTCAAATTCTGTGTATTGATACATGTTTTATGGGTTCTCACTTCGCGTGACCCAAGCCCCCTGACTGAGTTAGGCGCGGGACATTAGCAGTACCATTTATACAGGGCAATCAATTGTGGGTGCCGCTTTATTCGAAGGTCGAATATATAAATAATCAAAAAAACAAAGTGCTTATGGAATTAGCACTAGGCACTTGTCATGGCAGCGTGGCGGTCTATACTTGCGACCCTAAAATGGCTTGGATATGTGTTGGTCATAAAAATCAATCAGTGGAAGAAAGAGCATGAACGAAGAGCATCAGTCAAATCAGGATCAACAGGCGGAAGATGATGCTGCCGATGTGAAAGCTATTTTGGTTATGTTTACTGCAGCTGTTTTATTTGCTGCAGTATTTATCTCCGGTTTTACTGTCGACCTGTAGCTAGTGGGTAGACTTAGCATTTAGGGTTAGAGTTTAGAATCAGGATGTAGTGTCGTAATCGCTAGGGAAGGGTTGATGGGCCGAAAAGATTTGCGAAAGATTTGATCCTAAGCGGCATCGCGATGCTTTGCATAACGCGCCGAACAATGTTTAACAAAGCCGCCCCTCTAATTCTGCGCTTAGCCTTACATTTGAGAAGCAGAACAATGTGTACAAAATAAACTATTAGCAGGCGGTAGCTTGCGAGCGAAAGTCCTCCTAATTAAGCTAGGACTAAGCAATTCCAGAGAAAGAAAGACTGCCTCCGTCTAGGGCAGCCTGTTTTATACCTTCTCAGAACCGAGCTAACGCTAGTCAGCCAGTGTCGGGCTTAGCAACGTCCTTGCAGCATTAATGTCCAAATTTTTTCTTACTGCGTAATCTGCTAATTGGTCTTCATCAATTTTACCAATACCAAAGTATTTGGCTTCTGGGTGTGCAAAATAGAATCCACTTACAGCCGCCGCGGGTGACATTGCATAGCTTTCCGTGAGTTCAATGCCTGTTCTGTTGGTGGCATCAAGCAACTTGAAAAGGGTGGCTTTCTCGCTGTGTTCTGGGCAAGCGGGGTAGCCTGGCGCTGGACGGATGCCTTGGTATTTCTCTTTAATAAACGTCTCGGCGTCAAATTTTTCATCTGGGCTATAGCCCCAGGCTTTCTGTCGCACGAGGGCATGCAGCCGTTCGGCAAATGCCTCTGCGAGTCTGTCAGCTAAGGATTTGATCATTATTTGTGCGTAATCGTCATCCGGAAATTCAGCGAGAATCTTGTCAATGTTGATGCCCGTGGTGACAGCGAAGCCGCCTAGGTAGTCGGCGGTGCCGGGCGTTGCAATATAGTCAGACAGGCATTGATTGGGACTTAGGTCATCTGGCTTTGGCGCTTGTTGCCGTAAGTGGTGCAGGAGCGCAAGACGATTAGTACGATCCTTGTCAGTGAAAATCTCAATGTCGTCATCGCCCAATCTGTTCGCTGCCCATATGCCGTATACGCCAGCCGCTTCCAATCGGCCATCGTCAATTAACCACTGCAGTCGCTCTTGAGCGTCAGCAAAAAGCTGCGTTGCAGCGTCGCCGACAACTTCATCTTGTAAAATTGCTGGGTAACGCCCGGCTAAAGACCAAGTCATAAAAAACGGTGTCCAGTCGATGTAGGGCACTAGCTCGGAGAGTGCTGGTTTATAGTCGAATACGCCTAATTGGTTGGGTTTGGCCGGCTGGTAATTTTGCTCGTCGCTTGACCATACATTGGCCCGGGCATCCGCTAAGGCTAAAAAAGCGCGCTTTTCACGCCGCGCCTCTACCCGTGTTTTAATCAAAGCGTATTCCTGATCAATTTCTTCTGCATAGGCTGTGTAGCTTTCTTCGCCAGCCAGTAACTTGCTGGCGACACCCACGGCTCTAGAGGCGTCTGATACATAAACAGTGGCTCGATTTGCATAGCATGGGGCAATCTTTGCCGCGGTATGGGCTTTGCTGGTAGTCGCGCCACCGATTAACAGTGGGATGTTTAAGCCTAGGCGTTGCATTTCGGTTGCGACATTGACCATCTCATCTAATGACGGCGTAATTAAGCCTGATAAGCCAATCACGTTAGCTCCAGTATCTATTGCCGTCTGGATGATGGTTTCTTTAGACACCATCACGCCTAAATCGATGACTTCGTAGTTATTACATTGCAGCACCACGCCGACAATGTTTTTACCTATGTCGTGCACGTCACCTTTAACTGTAGCCATAATGATTTTGCCCTTAGCGGCACTTTCCCGGCTTGGGTTTTTCAGCTTTTCTTCTTCAATGAAGGGAACCAAGTGGCTTACGGCTTGCTTCATAACCCGAGCACTTTTAACTACCTGCGGCAAAAACATTTTGCCGCTGCCAAATAAATCTCCAACTACACCCATTCCATCCATGAGGGGGCCTTCAATGACTTCTAGCGGGTGCGAGGCTTCTAGTCTCGCCACTTCTGTATCTTCAACAATAAATTCGTTATTGCCCTTAATCAGAGCATAGCTTAAGCGCTCGGTTACAGGCAGCTGCCGCCACTCAGCCTCTTTTTGTTCTTTTGCTTCATTGCGACCTTCATCGGTCATGGATTGAGCAATGGTGAGGAGTTTTTCTGTAGCGTCTTCTCTTCTGTTAAGTACCAAATCTTCTGCTGCTTCGCGAAGTTCGTCTGATAAGTCCGCATAAATACCGAGCTGACCGGCGTTGACAATACCCATGGTCATGCCGGCTTTGACTGCGTGATAAAGAAAGACCGTGTGTATTGCCTCGCGGACCAAGTTATTACCGCGAAAGGCGAAGGACACGTTGCTTAAACCACCAGACGTGCTGGCGCCAGGAAGATTTTTTTTAATCCACTTTACAGATTCGATAAAGTCCACAGCATAGTTGTTGTGTTCTTCGATGCCTGTGCCGATGGCAAAAATATTTGGGTCAAAAATAATATCTGAAGGCACGACGCCCACTTCTTCTGTGAGTACTTTATAGCTGCGCTGGCAGATGGCTATTTTTCTCTCCAAAGAGTCAGCTTGGCCGTCTTCGTCGAACGCCATTACAACCATAGCCGCGCCATAGTCCTGACATTTTTGAGCGGCTCTAACAAATGTCTCGTGGCCCTCCTTTAGGCTGATTGAGTTAACAATGGCCTTACCCTGAACACACTTTAGACCAGCCTCAATGATTTCCCATTTACTCGAGTCGATCATGATAGGCACTTTGGAAATGTCAGGTTCCGTGGCGATTAAATTGAGGAAATGCACCATGGCTTCGGCGCCATCAAGCATGCCTTCGTCCATATTGATATCGATGACCTGCGCGCCGCTTTCTACCTGCTGGCGTGCTACCTTTAGGGCTTCTTCGTATTTTGACTCACGAATGAGCCGCGCAAATTTAGCCGAGCCTGTGACATTGGTGCGTTCACCGACGTTGATAAATAGGCTCTCGCTACTGAGTTTCAGTGGTTCCAACCCCGAGAGTTTCAAGCCCTTGGTATCGGCTCGCGCTACTTTTCGCTCAATGAGCGGGCGAGGGGCTATGCCTTCAACGACTTCGGCAATTGCTTTAATGTGGTTTGGCGTAGTGCCGCAGCAGCCGCCGACAATATTCAACCAGCCGGCCTCTGCAAAGCTCCGAATGATGTCTGCCATTTGCTCTGCACTTTGGTTGTATTCGCCAAAGGCATCCGGTAGTCCTGCATTGGGATGAACGCTAACGGCGCTGTTACAAAGCTTGGCAAGTTCATCAACGTGTGGGCGCAGTTGCTCGGCGCCAAGTGCGCAATTTAGTCCGATAGATATCGGTTGAGCGTGCTCCACCGAGTAAACAAATGCCTCGCAGGTTTGGCCTGATAAGGTTCTGCCGCTCGCATCGGTAATGGTGCCTGAGATCATAAGCGGGCAGGGGTTGCTCAGCTGTCGATTAACCAGATTAGCAGCGTAAATGGCAGCTTTTGCATTTAGCGTGTCAAAGACCGTTTCTATTAGAAAAATATCTACTCCGCCTTCGACCAGCCCTTCTAATGCTTCGGTGTACGCGATTACCAATTCGTCGAAATCGACATTACGGAATTCAGGTCGGTTGACGTCAGGAGAGAGACTTGCGGTTCTGTTGGTCGGACCAACGCTGCCTGCTACAAATCTTGGTTTGTCAGCTGTTGAAAATTCGTCCGCAACTGCCCGAGCAATTTGTGCTGACTCTCTATTCATTTCCCTGCAAATATCCTCAGTCCCAAAGTCTGCTTGAGCAATACTCGTGGCGTTAAAAGTGTTGGTGCAAATAATGTCGCAGCCGGCCTCGAGATAGCCTCTGTGCACCTCTTCTACGACGTACTGCCGGGTTAGGTTGAGAATGTCATGGTTGCCTTTCAATGACATTGTGTGTTCGCTAAACCTTTTTCCTCGAAACTCTTCCTCCTCTAATCCGTAACCTTGAAAGGCGCTGCCGTAGGCTCCGTCGAGAATCACAATGCGTTTGGACATTACATCTCTCAGACGCATCTCGGTAGACTGCTCGAGACGGCTAGTTTGACTGCTGTTGCGCTGGGATTTCATGGCAATACCAAAATTGAAAGGGCAACGTTAGCTCAGGAGGCACACTAGTACAATTGAAGGGTTCCTTGGTTGAGTTGAAGCTAGTTCATTGTAATTAAGGAAATGCCTACTATTGTTACGAATCTTAGTTCCTGCTTTTGGCTTGTGCCTGTACACTCGGGGTGCAGGTCGGAATGTACACAGGAGACATGTAGGTTTGCTATGCGCTGATTAGATTTTTAATTCGCTAGAAAATAAAGTACAACGAAACAGATTTAAAAAGAGTATCTATGATCGAAATATCCGCCAGTGCCCAGACGTATCTTCAAGGTTTGCTGTCCAAACAGGACGATGACGATGTCAGCATAAGAATATTTGTAGCTCAGCCAGGTACGCCGCAGGCGGAAACCTGCATTGCTTATTGTCGTCCAGGGGAAGAGCAGGACGGTGATATTGCCGTTGAGTACTCTGGTTTCAGAGCATGGTTTGAGGGGCGCAGTGAGGCCTACTTGGAAGATGCGCAGGTGGATTATCAAGAAGATCAAATGGGCGGGCAGTTGACTATTAAAGCACCCAATGCGCGAGTGCCTAAGGTTGGGCTGGACGCCCCAATAGAGGACCGAATTAATTACGTTTTATATAATGAAATTAATCCTGGGTTGGCGGCCCATGGTGGCATGGTGTCATTAGTTGAAGTAACCGCGGAGACTAAAGCTGTGTTGCAATTTGGTGGTGGATGCCAGGGTTGCTCTGCAGTGGATATAACTCTGAAAAGTAGCGTGGAAACTACCTTGCTTGAGCAAGTGCCAGAATTGACAGGAGTCATTGATCACACAGACCATACGGTTACTGAAAACGCCTATTTTTCCTAGCAGCCAGTTCGAGGAGGCGACCTGCGTTTCTTGGATCGGTGGAATACTCGTCTTTTTAAAGCCCTGCCCGCCACAGGTTAACGCGATTTTAGCTGTTGGCTTAGCTGCGTCAGCAAAGTAATAGTGTCCTCCCAATCGATGCATGCATCGGTAATAGAAACGCCATAAGCCAAACCATCAGGATTTTTAATGCTTTGGTTGCCCGGTCCAATGTTGCTCTCAATCATCACACCGGTAATGGAGTCATTGCCTGCTGCAATTTGATCGGCTACGGACTGAAGTACCGTTGCTTGCTGTCGGTGATCTTTATTGGAGTTGGCGTGAGAGCAGTCCACCATTATAGACGCAGGTTGCCCAATTTTTTCTAATGCGGCCTCACACTGCTTGATGTGTTCCGGTGAATAGTTGGGGCCATCGCTACCACCTCTGAGAACCACATGGCCATGAGGGTTGCCTTTAGTGTGAATTACACTGACTTGGCCGCTTGGACTGATGCCCAAAAAGCGGTGAGGGCTTGCCACAGATTGCAGGGCGTTGACGGCTACATCCAAGGAGCCATCAGTACCGTTTTTGAAGCCGACGGCGCAGCTTAAACCTGAAGCCATTTCTCTATGGGTTTGAGATTCGGTTGTTCTGGCACCGATAGCTGACCAAGAAATCAAGTCCTGCATGTATTGTGGAGTAATTGGGTCCAAGGCCTCGGTGGCCAGGGGTAAACCTATTTCTGTTAAGTCGAGCAACAATTTACGCGCAATATTGAGACCTTCAGCGACCTTAAAGCTGTCATCCAAGTGTGGGTCGTTGATTAAACCTTTCCAGCCAACTGTACTTCGTGGCTTTTCAAAGTAAGCGCGCATAACGATAAAAATTTCGTCAGATAACTCTAATGAAAGGGCTTTTAGACGTTTTGCATAATCTAATGCGGCGTCTGTATCGTGAATTGAGCATGGGCCCACGACGACAAGGAGGCGCTTGTCTTTACGATCAACAATATTCGCGACTGCTTCTCGATATTGATTTACGGTATCGCGTACTTCCTCAGTCACTGGAAGCGCTGCCTTTAACTGCTTCGGCGTGATTAAAACCTCTTGGTCTTCAATGTTCAAATTTTCAAGTTGCACGTAAACTTCCTTCTTCTGATGGCGCTGCCGCCAAAGATCTTTTGAGGCTTAAAATTATTATTTCAGGAGCAAAAAATCTAGGTAAATCAGCCCCTTGGGTAGGCCTAGACTAAAAAAACCAAGGACGCGGATGGTAAAGCTTTGTGTCGGAATTGCAATCCTGGCGGCGTAAGTGGCTATTGCCTACAACTCTCTCAGCAGACCTAAGCCAGTAAAGTACAGGGCTGTCCGTATTGGAAAACCATCCTTGTAAAGAGCTTTTACCACCGTTTTATAGTCGGCCAGCTGGCTATAGTAGCGTTGGCTTTCTTGAATTAGAAACGACTCTAGCTCCGCCTCCGCGCTCGGTGTAGCAGACTTATAATCGATGATCCAAATAACTTCGTCAGCTAAAAAACATCGATCTATTACGAGGTTTCTTACAGTATTTCCAATAACCCCGGTTAGCGGCCACTCACAATGGGCGTTGCTGTGGGGCGATAAAACCCATTGGCCGGTTTTACTTGTGAGCGTTGTTTGTATGTGAAGATCAGCTTGGGCTTGAAGTTCAGGCCACTGGCCGGCATCGCAGCCAGATCGTTCGGCCCAAGTTTGTATTCGTTTTTGTACCATTACCAGTGCAGATTTATGACCTTGACTAATTGCTTGAGTATCTCCTAACCATGCTAGGGCTTTGTGAATGAGGTTGCCCAGTGCTAACTCAAATGGATTGGATGCGAGATTTTCCTCTGAATCAAAACTATCGCCTTCACCCTTAGGTTGTTTTTCTGCCAAGGCTTCTATTCCAGTAGTCGCAAAATCGAACTTAAACTCTCGTGGTAAGTGAACTAACCTCTCAGTGGATGGAATCTCTGACTCTGGATAATCTATGCCTGTAAAAAGCACTTCTTGCGATAAGGGCGCAGGTGAACTTGCGTCTGCTTCTGCGTAGGTTTCAATGTGCTTGGCTAGCCCAATGGCTGATTTGTTTTCTGCTTTGCTAAAGCTGATAAAAAGACCGGTTTTTGCGCGGGTACAGGCAACGTAAAGTAGTCGTTTTCTTTCATTTTCAGATCTGATTTTTTCTTCGTGTTTAAGCCAGCTGTGTATTGAATCGCCATTTACGCCGACCAACAATCCTTCTGAACCTGGTTGCCAAAGCATCAATGATGGACTGTCGGATGAAATTTGTTTGCTTAGGAAGGGCAAAAATATATAATCAAATTCGAGGCCCTTAGATTTGTGTATAGTCATTATTTTTACTTGGGCAGCCTGCACCGGTTGTGCGTAAAGCTGGTCTATTGCAATTTTGATGTGGTCACAGTCGTAGCCATTCAGACCCTCGTTTTCTATTAACTCAAACCACCTCATTGCGTGGACAATATGCTCCTCCGGATACGCATCCATACCGCCTAATCTAATCCAGCATCCCTCTAGAACTTCGCAAAGCGGATATTCATAAAGTTTAGGCCTTGCCCAATTTAAAGCTTCTTTTAAGCGGTGGATTTCAGCTTGAGAGTCGTCGTATTGATTAATCGTTTCACTAATGTCATCGACTCTTGCAAGTGGTTCCAAGGTTTGCAACAAGGCCCCAATCATTGGGCTTCGTAACAGACTGAACCAAGATAACCGGTCACTGGGCTGTAGCAGCACTCGGTGTAATGACATTAGGTCTTCGATGATAGGTTCATTGGCGAGCGGGTTTATATCTGTACCTTGGCTGTCAATGTTAGCGGCTTGCAGCGCCTTCAGAAGGCCGGGCAAATGGTTTCTAGCCCTGCATAAAACGCCAATGCTAGTTGCGTCGTTTTGTGCGATAAGTCTCTCGATTTGCGTTATGACGAATTGTATTTCCAAGCGCTCTTCATCGAAAAATTTGCATTTTAGTTGGGTTGTGGATCCATCTTCCTGAATCGGCGTAGCGGGAGAAAATTTCACTGAGCCCAGCCGACTAGTGCCCTCTGCCGGCAGCAGGTCATTGAAAATTTTATTGTTCCACTGGACCAATGTTTTGCACGAGCGGAAGTTAGCAGTCAGATTCAATGGTGTGAGTGCAATGCTGCCGATGCCGTGCTCTCGGCATTGGTCAAAAATAGAAACATCAGCGTCACGAAATCGGTAAATAGACTGCATCGGATCACCCACCGCGAAAAATGTGTTGCCGTCGTCAGGCTGCCAGCCCTCGGTGAGTAAACAAAAAAAACGATATTGGCTATGCGATGTGTCTTGGAATTCATCAATGAGCATGTGTTTAATGCGATAGTCCCAGTGCAGTGCTAAATCTGTGGGTTCGTCGTCATCCCGCAGGCCTTTGACGGCACGCATAAGTACGCCGTTGAAATCGGTTATATGTTGCCGTAGAAATACTTTTTCCAGCTCTATTGCCGCTAGAGAAAGGCAAATACTGACCACCAAAACACGTTCTTGGTCTGTTTTGGAGATTTCAAAAGGCGGCAGTTGTTGGTAATTGGCTAATACAGCTTGCAAGCCTCTTGCGTCTAGATCCGCTATCCATTGCGTAACTAGCGCTTTAAATTCTTTATCTAAAAATGCTTCGTGCTGGCTCTTAGTGAGGCGGCTTCTGAATTCAAATTTTTGTGTAAGTAGAAGCGGCAAAATTGCAGGCCATACTGGTTCTAGGCCGGTATGGTCGGCAATGGTAGCCAGCATGGCCTCGTCATTTTCCGTCGCGGCCTCATGTAACGGCGCCAGAATATCATCGTGCAACTCTTCAAGTGCTGCATTTACGTAGTTGGCGACTTGAGTAAAGTTCTCATTGGCTTGACGGCTAAGATGAGATGTTAGATCTAACCATTGGTCTCGTTTAGTTAACATAGCAACGAGCAACCGTTGGGCTGTGCTTGCGTTGTTGTCTAACATTGCTAAAAAGTCGGCAATGTAATTTTTGGCTGGGTTGTCGGAATAGAGTTCGCCAAGAAGGGACTGTGCCGCGGCTTCATAAAGTGGTTTGGCGTCTTTGGCTGTGTCCATGCCGCTTACACTATGTAAACCAGGAATTTGCGTTGCTAACTCTTTAGCGAAACTGTCTATTGTTTGAATTTTCAAGCGATTTGGGTTGTAGCGGATTTTCCAGCCCAATTCGACATCGCGGCGAGAGACCCTGTGCGCCAAGTCTGAATTTTCGTCAAGCGTGGCAAGTATGCGCGCCTTCATTTCGGCGGCTGCAGCTTTAGTAAAAGTGATGGCAAGAATTTCTTCTGGCCGTTGGACAATCATCAGTAAATTTAAATAACGCTCGACCAACAGCGTAGTTTTACCAGATCCTGCGGGCGCTTGAACAATATAGGAGCCACCAACCAGCAGGGCTAGTTCTCTCTGGTCTTGATCTGGGGGTGTTATTCTACTGGGCATTGATTCGGCATAAGCTTGTTAAGTGGCAGTATTCACAGGCACTTTTACTCGGCGCTACGTCGGCTTTCCCCAAAGCAATATCCTGAGCTAATTCAGTGAGTTCAATTTTCCAATCCGTTACTTTTTCTTGCCAGCTTACTTTTGTGTTGGGCCCATCTGCACTGTTCAGATTTTTGCCATCTGGGTTTTTGACGCTAAAGCCCTTGCAGCTAGATGCAACCAAGTTGCCTGATAGGTTAGCAATGCCATCTACATTGACTTTTTGATCTTTGATGGAGGCAAAATAAACGCCAGCAACTTTGTCGGAAAGCAGTGCATAAGCGGGTAGCTGGGGATCCGATATTGGTTCTGATAATGCGCCACCTACCGTGTTCGAATTGCTTTTGTAATCAATGATTACCTCGTGTTCATCGATTACATCTACCCGGTCAATTTTTAATGAGAATGTTAAGCCGGCGAGGTCGAGTTCGAAGTTTTGTTCTATACCAGAGACTTTAAAAGGCTTGCGCTGGAGTTCTAAGGCAAGCCATTGGTTTACGAGATCACTAATACGCGTCACTTCATTATCAACAAAGAGTTTGGGCAGGCCGCGGTGTTTCTTTAGTACTAGCCGGCATTGTTTTTCAATTTCTGAGGTACTGATTTGTTTTATCGCGTCGCTATCGGCATAGATACGCATTAAATTTTCTAAAACCCTATGCAGTGAGTTGCCCCTATCAAGGGCGTCTAGGAAATCTTTCGCCTCACGGCGCTGTGTTAGTCCAAGCCGAGATGTGGCGTAGGCTTTGAAAGGGCAGTTTGCTTGGTTTTTTAATATGCCTGTGCCACCTTTAATGTGTGGTTCTGCCAGTCCAGTGCCCAGACTGTCTTTCACTGTCTCGAGGGTTACGTTTTGTTTCACCATCAATGGGTGCCGCAATGAATAATCTGTTGGTTGTTTCTTGTTAGGTTTTGCGTTGCTAACAGAAGCAGCGGTGCCGTCATCAGCTATAGCGTCTAGCACAATTTTACTGGGTAGCTGTGGTGAATCGTTTTCTATTTGAGTGTAGCTGAAATGTAGTTCGGCCCCGCAGCTTCGCCAGTGCCCGAGTGTGCGTTGAGCAAACGCTAACTCTTGATCTTGGTTGCTTCGAGGTAGTCCAAATTCTTCGGCCACTGATCGTGGGATAAATGGATTCAATTGAGAAGTGCTGGGGAAGTTGGAAGCGCTCATGCCGCATACCCAAAGGTGGGAGAAACTCAGCCCAGTGGTTTCCAGTAATCCCAAAACTTGAATTGGTGAGGCTTGCCGCTGTGGAGCAAAAGGTTTTTGCTCTAAGTTGAATTCAATGAAATCTAATGCTTGGCGAAAGGTTATTTGGTTGTGATCTTGCAGGTTTGCCAAGCTATCGAGCTGAATAAATATACTATGGGCTGCCTGGTACTGAATGGAGTTAATGTTGTTCAGTCGCGGCCAGTTCGCGGTCTTGAGTAAATCTTTAATGTGAGAAGTCCACCTGCGGATATTTGCACGCTTGGGGAGCTGTTCAAGCAATGTAATAAGACTAGATGCTTCTTTTGCAGAATCTAGGCGCTTTAGATCTTGTGGCGAAATATTTCTGCGTAAAAAGTTAGGCCAGTTAGCACTTAAAGTTTTGCACCAAGGTAATTCTAAAAATGGTGAATCTGCTAATTTTGCAATTGTATTTGGGGCTGCCGATTCGTTACACCAATTCAGTAGAGTGCGTGCATGTAACCAAATCGGTTGGGAGGATAAACTAGTGCCCCCAGACATATCAAATTTAGGTATTGCGCTGCCTGAGAGTGGATTTAAGGTGACGGCAAACTGACGCTGAACCATGGCGTAATCTTGTACTAGGCTTGGGATCACCACGCCGATGCGGCTTCCAGGTACTTCGTTTTGGACGCGCTTGCTCCAGCAAGCCGCAGCTGACAGCTCCTCGGCAAAGCTATTGAACCCTAAAAGCGGCGCTGGCTCCGCTACAGGGGGGGTGAAAAGCGTGCCAAGAGCCTCTGATGTGAGCGTTCTAAATGGCACAATTTGACCTTCGCTTGTAAGGCAGAGCACCTTACTACTCGTATTCAGACTCTCGAGAAACTCTGTTTCTGCTGGAGTGAGATGCTCAAAGGCTACAAGCAGGAGTGACTTCGTTAGCGAGGTCTCCTGCTGTGCTAGTAGTCCTGCGATATCAGCCTCAACCGCTTCTTCTTGCTTTATTTGATTGTTTACTTTTCGCGCCCAGTCCGTGAAAAGTTGGGAGCGCCCAGAATTCATTGATGGGTGAGCTAGGTCAATATTATAGCGGCGGACCAATTCCCAGCCTTGCAACGCAATGGCCGTCAGGTGTTCGGCATCCTCTGGCGCAGTTGTTTGAAAGCGCAGCAGCATACTCGCTGGAGAGATTATTTTTTTGCAGTTATCGCTAAGATCTTGTTGGTCTGTAAACTCCCGCAAAAGTAGTTGCCGAAGGCTCATGCAGCTCAGCGTTGGCCAGGCTTGGGCGCCGCTGGCTGCTTGAGCTTGGTCATAAGCGCTGCGATATTCTCTAGCTAAGCGCTCGTTAGGCGTAACAACGATATGCCGTTCCAGAGCGCTGAGAAGCGCCGGGCTGATGTTGACAAATGTACTTTGCATAAGAGAAGTCTAACTCAAGTCGCAGGCTTTTAGAGTGCTCTGAGCGCTTTAATCGAGGGTAGATAATGCAGTGTTGGTAATGGCGGTGGTAATAAAATGGCTCTAGTAACGGCGGCGATTACAAAACTTCCGGATCAAAACGTAGGCGGGCGCGAGTTGATAGGTTGATTTCTTGAGGTTTATTGCAATTTTTTTTTGCAGGAAGGTATAAACTGGCACCAAGTAAAGCTAAAATAGACGGAGGTCGAAGCCATCATCGCGTCGGCTATTTGTTGAATTTTTCAAGTTGAGACTGCGCAATATGTGGCATTTGATAGAACACTTTTTTGATCAAAATATTCTTATGAAGGCTTTTTTAGGCCTGGGTTGGTTATCGGTATTAATTATGGTTTTTAGCTTCGTGCAAACGGTATAAAGCGGTGTGGCTTTCGTTACTATCAGAGCCCCAGCGACATGCAGCTTTGCGCTTGGCGCACAATGTAGTTGTGTCTGATGGCATATTAGACCCCAATGAAGAGGGTATGCTTGGTGAGTTCCGTCGCGAGATGGAACTTAAAGATTATGGCGAAATTGAGTATCTTGAGTTGAACGGTATTGAGGAGGTCTTCGCTGATCGTCGATCACGGATGATTTTGCTGCTCAATCTATGCAAACTCAGTTATGCAGATGGCGCTTTTGAAATTGAAGAAGAGTGTCTTTTGCGCGAAATAAGCAAGACATTCGACTTTTCTGAAGACGACTTTAGTTTGGTAGATAATTGGGTAAAACGGGTTTGTGCGCTGGAGCAAGAGGGCAAAGAGATGATGGAAAATGCCGCGTTAAATACTATGCAGTGAACTAGGGGCTTAAGTTGGACCAAATCGAAGACGAACAGCAACTTAAAGAGTGGCTAGTTCGACTGCAGTTAGAGCATCAGGAACTTGATGTTACGATAAATCATCTTACTGAAAGTCGTCATCATGACAGCATGAGAATTCAGCGTTTGAAGCACCGCAAACTCAAACTTAAAGATGCTATTCACAAAATAGAAAGTGAGCTAATTCCGGATCTAGATGCCTAATAGGGGTCTGATATTTTCCCAAAGACTTTTGGCAAGTTCTTGAAGAAAGACTTATCAGCAGATTCTACGAAAAAGGATTGTGGCCATGTCAATTTTTACTGAAAAACCGCTTACTGTTGCCATCTCCTCTACAGTCTTATTCGATTTAACGACCTCCAATGACATTTACGAAGATCAAGGTTTAGAGGCGTATAGGCGATATCAAATTGCTGAAGAAGATGCAGTGCTAACCCCGGGAGAAGGTTTTTATCTGGTAGAAAAGTTGCTAAATATCAATAAGTTACTAGGGAATTCCAGGGTAGAAATTATACTTTTGTCGCGCAATTCTGCAGATACTGGGCTGCGCGTTTTTAACTCTATTAGAGCTCATAACCTAGACATTACACGAGCTGCTTTTTGTAGCGGCCAATCTCCTTATCGATATGTCAACGCGTTTAACTGTGATTTGTTCTTGTCCTCGAATGCGGAAGATGTGCGTCAAGCTTTAACCCAAAATGTTGCTGCAGCCACTCTGATGGGGCGCAGTAAATCTCAGCTTGGTGCAGAAAACGAGGGGCTCAAATTGGCCTTCGATGGTGACTCTGTACTGTTTTCTGATGAAGCAGAAATGATTTATCAGACTCAAGGACTAGAGGCCTTTAGTGAGTCGGAAGTCAGCAAGGCCAATAGAGAATTGGGTGGTGGGCCCTTTAAGGCGTTTTTGGGCGCATTGCACAAATTACAAAATGAATTTCCAGAAGGCGAAAGCCCCATCCGAACAGCTCTGGTTACAGCTAGAGGTGCGCCGGCTCACGAGCGCGTTATTCGCACCTTGCGTGCATGGGATATTCGGCTAGACGAATCGCTCTTTTTGGGCGGTATGGATAAGACTGAATTTTTGCGTTCATTCGAAGCCGATATTTTCTTCGACGATCACGCAGCGCACTGTGAACGTGCAGCAGATCACATTCCAACAGG
>CAJWNY010000016.1 GCA_913043815.1 uncultured Gammaproteobacteria bacterium | reverse complement strand
CGGCGCTGGAGAATTTGCTTCAAAATGTCATTCACTTTTCCTGTTGTTTCCTCTTTGTTCGGTGGCGCCACAGTCTGGTCGTCTGCTATTTTCGTTTAATGCCTATTACTCGGCCGACCTGAGGTGGTGTTGGAAGATCTCGATGTTTCGTCATCGCGCGCTCTAGGGTATCCAATACTGTTTCAGGAAAAGCAGCCGTTTTGCGTGTCTGCATATCTACATGAAGAGACAACTGCTCCGAAGTGGCGGCCAAGTAGCCTTCTTTCTTGTGATACATCTCTTGGAAGAAATGTAAGCGCTTGCTGTCAAAGTCTAATAACTGCAAACGTACTTCTACCTCGTCGTTCAGTGCTACTTCATTCAAGTAGTTAACATGCACTTCCATAGAAAAGCACGAACCAGCGCCACTTCGGGCGTACACGGAACCTACGCCGAGGTAATCAAAGAAATAGTCTACACCCCGATCAAAGATGACATGATAGTAGGCCATATTGAGGTGGCCGTTATAGTCGATCCAGTCTTCTATTACGGTTTCTGTTGGGCATATGATTGGTGAACCGATGTCATGCTGTGTGTCCACGATCGGCCCTTCACTCCTTTTTGTATTAGGGGTAGTCATGTTTTAATCCTTAGCCTTCTTTTAGCCGATAAATGGGGTCTTTTTCTTTACCAATTAGACTAAGTCAAACGGCGTTGAAGCTAAAGTACCCTCTAGCTTTTAAATCGCGCCGAGAAAAATTGCCCCAAGATTCAATTATTAGTTACTCCTAGTATCGCTCGTAGTATTCTGTAGGCATGGAAGGGACAACACCTCCGCTGACTCGCGGGATAAAAGTAAGTTATGGCGTGGGGCAGGCAGCGGAAGGGATCAAGAACGGTGCGTTTGGTGTTTTCGTCTTTTTCTACTATACCCAAGTTCTTGGATTACCAACAATCTACACTGGCTTTGCAGTAGGTATAGCTCTGGCGTTTGATGCTATTTCTGACCCACTAGTCGGTTCTCTTTCGGACAATTGGCGTTCAAAGCATGGGCGCAGACACCCCTTTTTATATTGGTCGATTTTACCGCTTGGGGTGGCGTTCTACGGATTATTTAGGCCACCGGAATTATCAGAAACAGGCCTGTTCGTCTGGCTGACAACCTTCGCAGTCCTTACGCGAGTGGCGATGACGTTATATCATGTGCCTCATGTCTCCCTAGGGGCCGAATTGTCAGAGGACTTTAACGAGCGGACTGAGGTCGTTGCGTACCGTTACTTTTTTAGCTATGTGGGGCACATGCTCACGTACTTCCTCGGCTTTTTCGTGTTTTTTTCTGAGAGTCAGTTCGATGTAGGTGCCTATGGTCCATTTGGATTAACCATGGCTCTTGTTATGTGCGCTGCGATTGGAATCACCGCTAAAGGTACGGAAGTACGCATACCCTATTTGGCTCAAGCAGGGCAAGAAGAAGCTGTTAGTGGTGTCTTTCCGGTTTTACGCAGAACATTTAGCGAACTCTCGTCTGCCTTAACTAACATATCGTTTCGGTGGCTTTTTTGTGGGGTTTTAGTTGTCTATATGATGGTTGGTGTTGATAATGCGCTTAACCTGCATATGAATACCTATTTCTGGGAATTGCAGAGTAAAGGCAATTTGATGTTCTTTATGGCGACGCCTGTTGGTGCATTGATCGGTACCTTATTCGCACGCCGATTCACCGAAATGTTTGATAAAAAGCCGTCGATATTGATTGGTACTTCATGCTGGGCGCTATGTCAGGTATTGCCTATCGTTTTGCGTTTTCTGGGTGTTTTGCCCGAAAATGGCACGAGCGAGCTTCTTAACACACTCGTTATGATAAAATTGATTCAAGGTTTTGGTGTTGTTCAGGCAT
Organism: uncultured Gammaproteobacteria bacterium; assembly: GCA_913043815.1. Classification (GTDB taxonomy): domain Bacteria; phylum Pseudomonadota; class Gammaproteobacteria; order Pseudomonadales; family Azotimanducaceae; genus UBA4421. Next base: position 39,866 of record CAJWNY010000016.1, on the reverse strand, counting down.
TGGTTGCCTTTAATTCAATGGTTGCCGACGTGGTGGACGAACATGAATTACAAACTCAGCGACGCCAAGAGGGCGTTTTCTTTTCTGCCATTTCTTTCTCAAATAAAGTGACAAGCGGTGTTGGTACGGTTGTCGCTGGTTTTGCGTTAGCGCTAATAGATTGGCCTACAGGCATCGCCATTCAATCCGCTGCTGATATCCCTTTAGTCACTGTAGAGCGATTAGGCTGGATATACGGACCGATTGTCTCTGGTTTTGCGGTTGTAAGCGTTTATTGTTATTCAAAGTACAGTTTAAATAGGGCTCGTCATCAGCAGATCGTTATCCAGTTGAAAGAGAGGCGGGCAGAGCAGGCACAGATCTCTGCGAACTCAGTCTAGTGAACCAGACTTACCTTCAAGGACGGGGATCGCTCGACTAGTGCACCAGTAGGCAAAGTGATGTGCCGGAAGGCAAATGCTGCTGAGTAGCTGGATCAGGTGAACTTGGAGGCATATGGGTCGTAGAATTGATGGCGCACAACAGATTTTATATTTTGAGCGGTCAGACTGCGGACTATATACACTCACCTTCAAGGTCAGCAATCCAAGACGATACCAGCTCTACGCCCTCGTTGTGCACCAGCGATCTGCCTAACTCCGGCATCATCATAGCTGGATTATTGGTTTCTAGGCGAAAGCTTAAAATTGACGCCTCTGGGTGTCCTGGGACAATAGAGTACAATCTCCCACCCGACCCTCTGCCCGCTGCGATAGGCGGCTTACAGTAGCCCATTACGAGCTTTGGGTGGTCTGCGTAGTCCAGCAACAAACCAGAGGTGTCTGCTGCTCCGGCGGGGTTGTGGCAATGACCGCAGTTAATGTCTAAGTAGGAACGCGCTCTATGGTTGAGATTTGCGTCCGGATCATTCCAAAGCGCGTTACCTGCCGGAGGTTTAACCACCCCTTTCAAGATTCCCTTACTTTGCCAATGCGTTAACTGGTTCTCTTGATACAAGTCCGTTGTTCTATTCAGGTGGCGTGATTTTATGCCAATGGGTCGAATTTCACCGGTGGTGTGATTGGTGGCGTGGCAGGAGGCGCATTGGTTACGGCTGGGCACCAAGTAGTTCAGAGGCTTATCGTTTGTCAGCTTGAACCTTTGTAACTTGCCCGCGACGCTTAAGTAAGCCTCGTCGCCTTGCCAGATATAAGACACTGCATCCCATCCGTCAATCTGCCTCACCAGCAAACGTGTCTCTACCAACTGATGAGTGGCGGTTGATACATCCTTTGGGTCGCCTTGCCACGCGCCAGTGGTAACCAGGCGTCCTTGACTATCCTTAGGATAGAAAAACGTCTTGCTGATAATGCTGCCCACGGGCATGGCAAAGGTGTCCTCGGGGTGGTAGCCGGCGCTTTCACCGTTTGGAACAAACACCGTTCTGAGTTTCAGGGCATAGTCAGAGAATAACGCGGTATTGAGATCATAGACGACGGCTGAGTCGTTAACCTTTAGATGTTCACCTTGGAGCTCAATAACCCCCCAATCTGATAAGGCTTTGGGGTAGTCATCAGTGTTGAAGTGTTTCACCTCGCCTTGGCCACAGCCAGATAAAAGGGCTGCGCAAAGCCAGAACGTGATAGTTAACTTTGTTCTAGTCAATCCGTTCAACCCCTAGGTTCCAGCCAGCTCAATAGGCGCCAATTTTGCAACGGTACAATTATGTTTTTGCATATCTACACCAGCATTCTCGAACTCATTCCCGGCATCAATGTTGAGCAACAGAGCATCGCCGTTAACGACGCAAATGACTGGTTTTTCCTCTGGCTTGTTCGGATCTATAATACCGTCCCAAATAATGTCTGGAAACGCGCCATCGACACCGTAAATTGCATTTTTCAATTGCACTAAGTAATCGAAACCAGGTGCTCTACCGCCTCCAGAGAAGGTATTGTCATAGATCAAAATCTCCTCGGGGTAGGGGTCAAACTCAGCGGCTAATGTTCGTTGGCCTGCGTAATTAGCACTGAAATAACTAGAGATCAAAATATTGGCAGTGTTGTTGTCAGCGACACGGTTATTAAAAATTTCTACTTGGTCATTCGAGTTGACCATTATTCCTGAACCTGCGGGTACACCAGATACCGCGGTACCAGGCGCTGCAAAGTTGGCTGTGTTGTTATTGTTGACGTCGTTGTCGTAAACGCGGGTTGCGTAGCCTCGCTGAGGAATACTTGGCATATTAAAAACCAAAATGCCGCCGGTGTTATTGTTGGCAACGTTCTGATAAACGTCTGCGCCGATGGTGTTTTCAACTTCAATGCCAGCAACGTTGAATTCTGCGCGGTTATTCCTAACGATAACTTGCTTTGACTGGCCGACGTAGACGCCAGCATCGGATGCTGCAATTGCAACGTTACCTTCAATTAAAACGTTGGTGGTCTGTACGGGGTAAATGCCGTAAGCGCCGTTATTTACATCGGGACCATTTGTCCACTCAGTTCTAATTCTGCGGATAACGATATTATTACCTTCATTGACTTTTAGCGCATCGCCGACGGTATCTTCAATAGCTAGGTCTTCAATGGTGAAGTCGCTGGCACTTACAGATAAGCCTTCAGCACCTGCAATTTGGCCCTTAAAACTGAGAATAGACTTTTCCATGCCTTGACCACGAATGGTGACACCGTCTGTGTTGAGTATCAGTGATCTGTCAAAAGCGAACGTGCCTTCGGGAACGGTAATGACGTCGCCAGACGTTGCTGTTTCTAATGCTTGGCGAAAGCTGTCTTGGAAAGAAAGCTCAGGCGCTTGTTCAGGTCCTTGGCTACACGCGCTGACCACCGCGCTCAGCGCTAGAATGCTCATTAACTTTATTGCATTTAAATTCATCATTTGCCCTCCCAGGTATTTGATGTTTTTGGTGTTTTGCTAAAACAGCACCAGCGTTCTGTCTATGGTCCAAAAGGTGGCCACAATACCCATGCCATAGGCGGCGGTGGAGTAAAGATAGGCCTCCTGCAGATTAAATCTTTGGGTGAGTTTTTTCCATAGCCAAGCTAAGCAAAGGAACAGTCCAATAATCACCAGTTGGCCAATTTCTATGCCCACATTAAATAACAAAAGGCTGCTTAAAATTGCGTCTTCAGGCAGTCCAATATCGGTTAGCGCGCCGGCAAAGCCTAGGCCATGGAGTAAGCCAAAAAAGAAGGCCATTAACCAAGGTTGTCCTTGGGTGAGCAAAGAGCGTTGTTCGGGCTTTTGCGCCAGTTCTCTGGCAAGGAAAACAATAGATAGTGCGATGACTGCTTCAACAGGGCCTTGTTTTAGCGAAACCGCATCGTAAATCGAGAGACCAAGCGTGATGCTGTGGGCAACGGTGAAGGCTGTGATGGTTTTTAGTAGCGACCATGGGTTGCGAATAAATAACACTAACCCAATGACGAAAAGCACGTGGTCGATGCCAGCTAAAAGGTGCTCAATCCCAATGACCAAGTAGCCCACATTTGTAGTGCTGGGTGTGGTTAAGTTTATGCTTGGGTTAGTAGGGCGCAAAATAAAGTTATTCACCGTGCCATCGCCCTCAATAAAACGTAACAGCACATCTGTGATTGAAGTGGATAACCCCTTAATTGAAATGTCTGCTTGATCAAGTGCGCAGTTTGTTCGCCAGCGACGGATGAGTGCGCTGGAGGTAATGCTGGGCGGCCCAACTTCCTGCATTTCGCAATGATTAGGAAAGATCGGTTCAATGGGTAGTCTGCGGTTTTCAACTATGGGTTGTTTCCATAGAACGTCAAAGCTATGCGGGTTGTCAGTAATTTGTAGTTCAGATATGTAAGTAATTTCTAGATAAGCAGGTCTAACTTCATCTGCTCGCAAACTAGAGCCGAAAAAACTCATTAGCAGTGCGACCAATGCCCATAAAGCTATTAACAGCTTGCTTCTAATACTACACATGTGGCGGAACATTCATTGGCAAAGACGGTTTGAGTGATGTTTGCTTTTGCTTCATTGGGACAACGCGCTTTTATTTAGTGCCAGAGGGCGTAGCAGCGGATTGTTTCGGGTATTGGATAGAGTACTTCGCCTTGAGGTTAGTAAAGTAGCTTGCGTTGGCCACTTTGCGTTCGGCTTGCTGCCAATCTACTTCGACCTTTTCTAGCACCTCATCGAAGGGCTGAACTCTCGTGGGAGCAATGTTTAACATTTTAACCACGTGCCAGCCGTAAGCCGATTTGAGCGGTCCCTGCCATTCATCGCTGGTAGGTAGCTCGGCCAATTTTTCGGAAAAGTCACGTCCAAACAGATTGCCAACGTCGCGCTTTGATCGCTGGGCGTATTCTTTTTGTAGCATAAAGGGGTCGCCCTTTATAGTCGTATCAGTCAACGCTTGAGTCGCAATGGCCTGGCTGTTGTCCCTGCGGTCCGAAGAAAAGTAGCGATGGGCAAAGCTGAACTTGGCAGGCTCCATGTACTTGTCTATCTGCGTGGCATAAAAACTTTGCAAAGCCTCACTTGCGGGTGGCTCATTAGTGGCTATGTCTTCTGTTAAAAAAGTCAATTTTTGCACCAATCGCCTGCGCACAATTGTGTCGTTAGCGTCCAAATTAAGCATCAGAGCTTCTCTGTAGTAAATTTCTTCTTTGACGAATGCCGCAATGAGTCCGTCTAACTCCTGCTCATTCGGCGGGCGACGCATTTGCAGAGACCATTGGTCGCTGAGGCGCTGAACCTCGTTTGCGGTTACTTGAATTTGATACGTCTTACCATCATCACTAAACCAGTCTGTTAGAAAAAACAACAAGGTTCCAGCAAACAAAAAACTAACCAGCGGATCTTTAATTAATCGACGTATCAAAATTCTTCTCGCAAAGCTTACAAATGCCGCTCTCTAAGCGGCGAACAAGGCTAAGTGGTGATCTGAATTGCCAAATTGCGCATCAATGACCAGCAAGCGTTTAAAGTAGTGGCCTATTCTAAGCTCTTCAGTGGTGCCCATGCCGCCATGCAGTTGTACTGCATTTTCGCCAATAAAGGTGCCCATTTTGCCAACGTAGTATTTTAGCGCGTGCACTGAGCGCTGGGCTCCGGAACTGTTTTGTACAACTTCTAGGGTAGCCCGATAGAGGAGCGATTTGCACTGCTCGTATTCCATAAACATATCTACCATACGATGTTGCAGTACTTGGAAGTCTGACAGCGCGTGATCGAACTGCTCGCGCTCTTGAGTATAGGCAACGGTATCTTTGTAGAGTATTTCCATTGCGCCCACGGCTTCAGCCGCTAAGGCCAAGATGCCAGCTGTGGCCAGCGCATTGAGTAACTCATAACCTTCGTCTACTTCTCCTAGCAGCCTAGAGCTAGATACTTTGACGCCATTAAGCTTTATCTCTGAGGCTTGCTGACCATCTACGGTAGGGAAAGAGGTTATCTCTACGCCGGTGGCATCAGCATCAATCAAGAACAGGCTAATGCCTGCTTTTTCTGTCTGACCACCACTGGTTCGTGTACTGACTACTATCTGTTGGGCGCTTCCCGCATGTAAAACCATGCTTTTGTGTCCGTTGATCACATAGTCATCGGCGTCGCTCTTTGCGTGAGTAATGATGTCCTCTAAATCAAAACGTGACTGAGCTTCAGCGTAAGCAAACGTCAGTTGGCGACTGCCGTTTACAACTCCGGGCAGCATCTCGGTTTTTAGCGCTTCACTGCCGCCGTCTGCAATAGCCTTGGCACCCAAAACTGTGCTGGCTAAAAACGGCTCTAAAACTAGGCCTTTACCAAACGCTTCCATCAATATCATGGTGTCTATTTCGTTGCCGCCAAAGCCACCGTGCGCTTCCGGCACGCTGACACCCAACCAGCCAAGTTCAGCCATGGTCTGCCAATTTTCGTTGCTAAAACCCTGTTTGGTTAGGACCAAAAGCTGTCGCTTATCTAATTCGTAGTGGTCTTGCACAAAGCGGTCAACGCTGTCCTGCAGTATTTGTTGTTCAGATGAAATATCGAAATTCACTAGATGTTCTCTCTATATTTGTTGGGATGCTATGCGCTACTTACTTTGGGACTTTTTGATGCCTAAAACGTTTTTTGCAATAACATCTCTCTGTACTTCTGATGCGCCGCCATAAATGGTGTACGCGCGGCTAGATAAATAGCCGGACATGCCGCCTCTAGCGAATAGATGGCCAACTGGCATAGGTCCCCACGCTGCTGAGTAAATGCCGCCAGCTTCGACGGTCAACTTTTGAATACGCTGCTGAATCTCGGTGCCTTTAAGCTTCAAAATAGAGGATTCTGGGCCCGGCTCAGCGCCATTTGCAGCGCTTGCCAATGAGCGTAATTCCGTAAACTCTGTGGCTAATAAATCGATCTCTAGCTCGGCTAATTTTGCTCTGTAGTTGGGATCATCCAGCAGCGTGCCGTTACCGCGCTTCACTTCGCTTGCTTGCTTGCGTAGATTTTCTAACGCTGCTAATGACTTGGAAATGCCGGCCAAGCCAGTTCTTTCGTGGGCCAGTAAACCTTTGGCGTAGCCCCAACCTTTACCTTCAGCACCAACGCGATTTTCTACTGGTACTTTGACATCTGTGAGGTGGACCATGTTTACCGTATGCGAGCCGCCCAGGGTAATAATGGGTTTCACTTCTATGCCCGCTTGCTTCATAGGAATGAGTAAAAAGGTAATGCCTTCCTGCTTCTTACCTGAGTCGCTGGTGCGGGTTAGACAGAAGATCCAATCCGCGATATGCGCCAGGGTAGTCCAAATTTTGGTACCTGTAACCGTATAGTGAGTGCCGTCTTCAGAGAGCACCGCTTTGGTTTTTAAATTGGCTAAATCTGATCCCGCATTAGTTTCTGAATAGCCTTGGCACCAATTGACCCTGCGGTCACGGATGTCTGGTAAAAAGCGATTTTGTTGTTCTTCGTTGCCGTAAGTCATTAAGACAGGTGCAAGCATAGATAAGCCAAAGGGCAAGTCCCATGGCGTTTGGGCGACCGCAGTTTCCTGTTCCCATATAAAGTGCTGTGTAGGGCTCCAACCGGGGCCACCAAAATTTTCTGGCCATTTGGTTACATCCCAGCCACCTTTTTCTCGGGCCTGTTTGAACCAATTGAGACGCCATTCTGCGTAGTCGGTGCCGTTCTTGTATGCGTTGGTCGCCAAAAAATTGCGTACGTCTTGCTGAAATGCCAGATCGGTACTGCTCAGATCTATATCCATCTTGGATCTCCATGTGCGCTAATTTGAGAGGGAAAAGTCTACTGGTTTCGACGTGGTAAGTTAAGCGGTAGGATATCGATCAAATGATAATTAATAGCGCCGCTTGGGGAATGTGATGGACTACGAAACACTGGCTTTTTCAGTAACAGAAAATGTTGCGACTATTACCTTAAACCGACCTGACGCAATGAATGCAATGTCACCGTTGATGGCTAAAGAACTGCATCAAGCAGCGCTGGAGATTGATGAGAGGAATGATGTGCGCGCGGTTATTCTTACCGGTGCTGGCAAAATGTTTTGCGCAGGCGGTGATTTAAGCGCCTTTGCTGCGGCAGGAAATGGCGCGCGCAGACTCATCATGGAAATGACGGGAGATTTGCACTTGGCATTGTCCCGCTTGGCGCGTAACCCTGCCCCGGTTATTGCAGCCGTTAACGGTACCGCAGCTGGAGCAGGTCTTTCTTTAGTTATGGCGGCGGATCTTGCCGTGGCATCCAGCAAGGCCGTATTTACTATGGCCTACACTAATGCCGGTTTATCCCCCGATGGTAGTTCTACTTATTACATGCCGCGTAAAATCGGTGACCGCCGAACGCGAGAATTAATGCTGACCAATCGCCTATTGAATGCTCAGGAAGCGCTAGATTGGGGCGTGGTAAACAGTGTAGAAGAACCAGGCGAGTTGATGGGCGCTGCGCAAAAGTTGGCCTGCAAAATAGCTTCAGGTCCTACTCAGGCATTTGGGCAAGTAAAAGCATTATTGGATGGCAGTTTTGACCACAGTCTCGAGACTCAAATGGAATTAGAAGCCAGGGCTATTGCCGGGTTGGTAAATAGCCCAGATGGTCAGGAAGGGTTGCACGCCTTCTTAGACAAACGCAAACCAGAGTTCAAGGGCGTTTAGGCCCAGCGATGTATAATCACAAGTTTTTTCTTATATGAACTATGAGTGCGGTGACTCGCTGAAAAATGCAATTAGCGAGCAATTGGCTCGGTTTTTTATACGCACGTCGTCAGAGGGAGATTTGCGCGCAGCGGCTGTGGCTATCACCATTGTAGACGCGGGTATCGGCGCAGACATACCGGGGATTGATGATCCTCAATCGTGGTCCAACGAGGCTGCTTTATTGCTCACTCGGCGCTCTGAAAAATTGCGTAATCACCCGGGCCAATGGGCTTTTCCGGGCGGTAGGGTAGAGCCTGGTGAGACGATCAACCAGGCTGCATTGCGTGAAATGCACGAGGAAGTGGGTTTGGACTTGTCCGAAACAGCAATTTTGGGTTGCTTAGACGACTTTGTCACACGCTCTGGTTTTGTGATGACTCCAGTGGTGGTTTGGGCAGGTGCGTGTTCGCAAATAGATTTTAATCCAGATGAAGTGGCCAGCGTCCATCGCATTCCATTGGCAGAGTTCATGCGTGAAGATGCACCTAAATTGGATGTGGTAAATAGCAGCGAGCACCCGGTGTTGCGCATGCCAGTGGGTTTGGAGGCTATCGCAACGCCTACGGCAGCGCTTATTTATCAGTTTCGTGAAGTGTGCTTAAAGGGCTTAGATACGCGCGTAGCGCATTTTGAGCAACCGCAATTTGCATGGAAATAATCCCTTCCTAAACGTAAGTTAGGTGATATAAAAGATCATAATAAGATCAACAGTTGACCCACTTTGTGGCGGCGCCCACAATCGGGTTTTGAAATTCAAGTGCGAAAGGAGATATAACATGGCGATTCAAGAAGGGGCAGCTCTGCCCGCAGCGACAATGCATACAATGAAAGAAGGTAAGCCAACCCCAGTAACTACAGACGACCTGTTTGCCAACAAAAAAGTTGTTGTTTTTGCGGTCCCTGGCGCGTTTACACCAACATGTTCAATGGCGCACCTGCCCGGCTATGTTGTGCACTCTGAAGCAATTAAAGCTAAGGGTGTAGATAGCATTGTCTGCTTATCTGTAAACGATGCGTTTGTTATGGGTGCTTGGGGCGATAACGCCAATGCAGAAGAATTAATTATGGTTGGCGATGGCAATGGTGACTTTACTCGTGCTTTGGGCCTGGAAATGGATGGCAGTGGATTTGGGCTAGGTACGCGTTCGCAGCGTTATGCCATGATTGTGGACAACGGAACCGTGTCCAAGCTCGCTGTAGAAGCGCCAGGAAAGCTTGAAGTCAGTGCCGCAGAGGCAATTCTAGAAGCATTGTAGTGGAGGTTATTTGCGTTGAATGGCGGTTACCAGACCGAGTTTTAAACCATTCTAAAAAAGGGCGCAATTTGCGCCCTTTTTTGTGCCTATTTTTCCTGCATGATATCGCTCACTAACTTTTCTTTTTCGGGCTCTCTTTTCTGTAATCTTTTTCTGCCGCAAGTGCAGCAAGTCTTTCTCGATTTTTGCCAACGGGTCGAATAAGGCATTCTTGCGCTGCAGTGGCTACTAATTCGCCCGTTCGATTAAAAAAATGACCCCTAACGAATCCGCGCGCGCCGCTGGCATTTGGGGATTCTTTGGCAAACAGTAACCATTCATCTGCGCGAAAGGGGCGATGGAACCAAATAGCATGATCTAGACTGGCGCCTCGAATGGACTCTCTGCTGGCATTGCGCCCGTGAGGTAACATTGACGTTGACATAAAATCTAGGTCAGATATATATGCCAATAGTGCTAAATGTACCTCTGGATTGTCCGGTAGAGGGTCGCGAGTTTTCAGCCAAGTATGTTTGACGGGTGGGTGCTCTTTGCCACCTCGATCCGTCATCAAAATCTTTTCCACAGCTCGGGACTCTATAGCCTTAAAGCGAAAGCTAAACCGAGCGATATCAGGCTGTTCCTCAGCCATTGCCTCATAGGCTTCTAGATCGCCGCGTAGAGACTCTGGAGGAGGAACGTCTGGCATAGGCTGGGAGTGATTGAGTCCTTCCTCGCGCTGCTGCCACGAGCAGGACAAAGTAAAAATGGCTTTTCCATTTTGTACCGCTGCAACTCTGCGCGTCGTGAACGAGCGACCATCGCGAATTCTATCCACTTCGTAGAGGATGGGCCTAGTCCAATCACCGGCCCGCAGAAAATAGGCATGCAGTGAGTGCAGTTCATGCTCTGGGTTGACAGTTCTATAGGCGGAAGTCAATGCTTGCGCCAGTACCTGCCCGCCAAATACGTGCTCTGTATCGTGGTTTTGTCCTCGAAAGAGGTTTTCTTCGATGGTTTCGACATTTAACAAGTCGACAATTTCTTGTAACACTTTATTCATAGGTCATAGGCTTTTGGCGTCATAAACTTTTAGTTAGATTGCAGCGCAGGGGGTTTGTCGGCGAGCGCTGCTTGGGCGTTAATATATGGACAGTAGAATACACTTTTCTGCAGAGGTGTGGCATTAGCGGTCTGTGGCTCTGGTCTTTGCTAAGGCTTCGACTTTATATCCTTTAAGGCTTTTCCTCGTAAGAATGTGTCAGCATGGCAATGGATCTGCGATAATTGTTGCCGAAGCGGCACCGATTAGAAGGCGAACATGCAGAATAACCATATATTTACCGGTGATGACTGAGAAAGCCACTTTGAAGAATTGCACTTAAAACTAATAGATCAAGGTGCGGATGGCGCTATCTCAGAAATGTGGTCGACCAAAAGCGTTATGTTTAGATTCGTAGACGGAGACTACGACCTTAGTTTTCACAATACACCCCAACGCCAGTTTGTGGTCATAACCGGATCGGTAAATATAGAAGTGGGTAACGGCACGATAAAGCGTCTCGGCTCCGGTTCTGTTTTATTAGCGGAAGATATTACTGGGCGTGGTCACAGGAGTTCGAGTATTGCGGGCGAACCACGCACCTGGTTGCATTCCACTGGCGCCCAATCAGTAACCTATTATTTTTAAGGGAAAATTTATGACGATTGAAGTGCTACAGATCGCCTGTTTGGATGATAACTACGGATTTTTGATCCACGACAATGCTACCGATGCTACCGCTGGCATCGACACACCAGAAATAGCGCCGATCAATGCTGCATTTGCAATAACGGTAGAGCCTTACAATATAGCCCTTCAAGCCCGAATTGAAGAAATTGCCAAACTGCGTAGTCAGGGCAATCCAACAGTTCCGGCTAGCATTAAGCTAAACAGAGCAATTAATCCTTTTGTTCACGCTTCAAGTCAAGATTTACAAAATACCATTGGGCTAAGTAGTGCAGATCTGGTAGCCGTTTTTGCAGAGACGCGCAAGCGTAAAGACCACCTGTGAGATCGCCGCTCCAGCCTCGGAATAGCGCGGATGATTCACTCAGTGAAAATAAAAAGGGTTTGTTGTTTGCGCTAGGCGCCTATGGTGTCTGGGGCATAGCGCCAATCTACTTTGTGTGGGTAGGCTTTGCTGGCCCCTTTGAAATTTTGGCTAACCGCATAGTTTGGGCAATACCTTTGCTCTTGCTGTTGCTCGGCTTAACCAAGCAGTGGGCTGGGGTTTGGAAGCTGACGCGGTCTCAGTTGATTATTCTTGTTGCCACCGCAGCGGCTTTAAGTATCAATTGGCTTACGTTCATCACAGCTATTCAGGCGGAAAAAATTGCTGAAGCGAGCTTGGGTTATTACATCAATCCTTTGGTTAACGTCATTTTAGGTTGGCTGTTTTTACAAGAACGCATGCGACCTTTGCAATGGCTGGCTATTGGTGTAGCGGCCTTTGGAGTTGGCACGGAGCTGGTGATGCAAGCCAGTGTTCCTTGGCTAGGATTAACACTGGCGATGAGTTTCGGCATTTATGGATTGCTGCGCAAGCTAGTTAATCTTCCAGCGGTGGTGGGACTCTTCATTGAGACATTACTCGTGGCACCCATAGCCTTGGGATACTTGATTTTGCTTTATCGTGACCACGGTACAAGGACTATTTTTGACGGCGCGAGTCTGGCGCTTGGTGGGGTGATTACTGTGATACCGCTGGTGTTTTTTGCCGCCGCCGCCACGCGCTTACCGTTAACTACTCTGGGCTTTGTACAATACTTAGCGCCCACTCTTACGCTGCTATTAGCCATATTCCTTTATGACGAAACGGTGCCCGCTATTCGCTGGTTTACTTTTTCTATGATCTGGCTGGCGGTTGTGATTTTTTCTGTAGAAAATTTATATCAAAATCGTAAACGAGGGCTGGGAAAAGGTAAATGATTACACTTTACACAATGGAACGAGACTACCCCTACGGTACCCTACGTTCGACCAATGGTTGCAAATCCAAAGTGGTGTTAGAAGAAAAATCTATTGATTATCAGATAGTTGGCGTGCGTCCTGGCGATGTATGGAAGAAGTTGCCCGAGGTGCTGGCAAAACATCCGCTGGGGAAAGTGCCCTGGATTGAAGATGGCGAACTGACCGTTTATGACTCCACAGTCATCAACGAATATTTAAATGAAAAGTCTGACCACGCGCCCTTGTTGCCGCAAGACGTTGCCTTGCGAGCTAAAGCCCGTGCCCTAGAAAACTATGCTGATGAGGGCGTGCTGTCTAAGTTTTTGCCAATGATCTGGATGCCTTGGTGGGCGCCGGAAGAGCAAAGAGATCGAGACGCAATGCAGAAGGGCAGAGATGGTTTGGTCAGAGAGATTTTTCCGTTTCTGGAAGGGGCCTTAGGTGAGCAAGACTACCTGTGCGGTGAGTTCAGCCTTGCGGATGTGCCGATGATGTCTGTGGCCATGGTGTTAGAGGTGGATGGTATGGACTCTTCCAGTTTCACTACTGTAAGTGATTACTTTGCACGACTGCGCAGTCGACCCTCATATCAGGCTATTACCCCAAGTAATAGTTGCGCTGACACAGCGCACTTGCTGAACAAAAATTAATCTAAGCTGCTAGCGCTTCCTAAAAATTTTCGCCTCGGAGCATGGCGTTTTGCAGCGAGGCAAGGTCGCGGAAATAAGGCTTTAGAGCGCGAATAGATTGAGGTCTGCTTTCCCACGCTTCCTCTGCAACCAACCTAGACTCATATACCCCTAAAAGCAGGACATAGAATAACGTTCCCTCGGATTCTATTTTGGCACCGAAAACACCAATAAGCTCATTATCCGAAACAAAGCTATTGAGTGCACTTTGATCTTGCAATGCCATTATTTGGATAGCCCAAAACGTCTCTGGTAGGTCTAATAACGAGGTAGGCTTTGCTGCTTTATGGGCCAGCGAAATATATAAAGGGGTCTTGGCGTCTATTGTGAGAAATTGTTTAGCTGCAGTGTTTGGCATATCAGTGGCTCGGTGGTCGTGATTAGACTCAATCTTGCCGGGCTCTTTGTTTGCGGCTAATTGGCCTACTGCTTTTTCCTTCTTTTCTTTTTTTACTTCTGCTTTTGGTTGTTCGTTTTTGGTGTTGCGGTGAGCAATCTCTTGTTTTGTTAGCTGAGAACAATCCCACTCTTTGGACGCAATTTTCAACTCGCTTTCTAATGTGCTCTCTAACTTACCCTCGCAAAACCAGCTTTTTGGTTCGCTTTGGGTTTGGCTATTAGAGGACGCCGACGTCTTACTGCCTGTGCTAGAGCAGCCAAGTAGCAATCCCATGGCGAGAGATATAAGCAAAATCTGAATGTTCATCTACTTACTCTGCCGACGTTGCTAATGTCTGTAAAGGGTAAACTGTCGAGTGGAATATATGCTGAGTTTTTCGGCTGTATAGGAAATATTTAACGTCATTGGTTTGCCAGAACTTGAGTTTTGCCTTATTTTCTAACCAGCTTTAAATAAGCTAGAGAAATAAGTAACTCGTAAGGAGGTTAGATGCTGGCGACAATATCTGATTTTGATTGGATTCCGCGTATTCTAAGACTCAACATTGCCGGGCAACCAGTAGAGTGGTTGAGTTGGCAGGATGCTGTTTGTTTGTACGCCCGAGAGCTTGTCAGTTGGACGGTGGGTGAGCCCCTGTTATCTGTAAGAGGTGGACATTCACGCATAGCCGGCGAGACAAGTACTATGGTGGTTCACAGTATTATTGCCTGTGACGGCAGGGTGGTGTCTCGGGACGGCATAGTGGTACCGCTCTCTAATCCTGCGTTGTTTCGTCGCGATGGCAACATGTGTCTTTATTGCGGTAAACCCTTTGCCGATTTTGATTTATCACGTGATCACGTTTTACCTGTTTCTAAAGGTGGTGCCGATCATTGGGACAATGTAGTTGCCGCGTGTCGCCGCTGTAATCACTTTAAAGGCAATAGACTGCTAGACGATTGTTCGCTGGAATTGCTCGCCCTACCTTATGTGCCAAATTTGTCCGAGTATCTTGCGCTGATTAATTCTGGACGAATCTTGGGCGATCAAATGCAGTTCTTGAGTAAAACTTTTGGCGCTAAAAGTCGGTTGCTGAAAGAAGTGATATCGTGATGAGAAAGCGCTCTAACGAAAGCCTTTGATTACGTTGTGCTGGTGAAACCAGTCCTGTTTTTGCATGGCGATTTCCGGCAAAAAGCGTGTGGAGAGTGCTTGATTCACATAACCCCAGAAACGCGAGTTCACCGAAGCCCGGGTAAGCGAATCAAGGCGCAAGTGGCCTGATTGTGCTACTCGCACTGCGCGGGGACGGCGGTAGCGCTCGTATTCTCTTAATCCATCACCAATATCTTCTTCGTAGTTTTCCATCATTCTCGACAATACCCAAGCGTCTTCCATACCACTATTGTGTGACTCCAAAAAAGACGGGTATTGGGCATAACAGGCATCTCCGATATACGCGCGCCGACCATCTTGAAAGTTCTCTGCAATCGCATGTTGCTTGGGGTAAAACGTTTGCGTGAAGCTTTTGTGGGCAAAAGCAGGCGCTAAACTTCGGTGCCATTGCTGCTGTTCAAACGGCAGTTGGCTGTGAGTTATGAACGTATAGTGCGTAAGGGATTGGCTAGATCTTTGGAAGATGACCTGGCCTTTACCCATCCAAGTGACATTGGCGTTGCGCAGTAAATGTTCGTCCGCAACGTTTGCGGTGTATATGTCGAATCCTCCAATATCGCCGTTTTGAATCTTTTTTTCTATTGGAGTCGCGTCGCACAATATTGCTAGTTCATAGTCGGCTTCAATTTCTTGTAAGGACTTTTTGGCTGGACTGGGGTCGAAGGCGTCGTGTTGGGCGAGCAGTTCAATTAGTTCTTTGCGCGTGCAGTTGACCAGTGGCGCGCCGTAGCGCTCTAGGTAAAAGTTGCCTAGCGGCAGTTCAGAAAGCAAATAAGCCGAATGCCCCAGTCTGACTTGCTCTCGGTCTGGGCATAAACCAATGCTTTCTACACTTGATGGAGACAGGGCGTTAATGATTCGACTGGTGTTGGCAGGAAGGCAGTGCACGGCATTTTCGTCAGGACTAGATTGGCTAAGCGATGCAAATTGTTTGGTCTCAGCAAAGCCTGCTGATTTGCAGGCTAGGGCTGCAATATGTGTGACGGGCGAGTTGCCTATTACTGCAACGCGATACACTACAACTTACGCCAACGTGTGCCTTCTCGAGAATCCTCAAGCTCAATGCCTTTGGCCAATAACTCATCGCGAATTTCATCCGCATGCTGATAGTTACCATCCTTGCGTGCATTTTTGCGATCTTCGATTAAGCCTTCAATAGCGGCCGCATCTAAGACCGATGAATCGTTGGCAAGATCCGCGCCAGTAAAATAGGCCTCGGGGTTGCGGATCAATATACCCAACAGCCATCCGCCGGCAAGAAGTGCTGTTCTATGGGTTTGCTTGTCGGCATCAGTTTTCGCACGTCTTAACTGGCCAGAAATTTCGTGCATAGCCGCTAGAGCTTTAGGAGTGTTCATATCGTCAGACAGCGCCGCTACGACACTCTCAGGGTAATCGCTGCCGCCAAGGCCAGCAAAGTCATTGCTTGTTTGGTCTTTTTTACTTTTTTCATCTTTATTCTTTGTGTTTTGGCCGGCAGTGTCTCGGAGAGTTTGATAAAGGCTGTCGAGACTCGATTTTGCTTGAACTAACAGTTCGTCTGACCAAGACAGCGAAGACCTGTATTGTCCAGACAGTAGCGCATAGCGCAGGATTTCGCCGGAGTGACTCTCCGCAAGGCTGCGTATGGTTAACACGTTGCCTACAGACTTAGACATTTTTTCACTGCCCAAGGTGAGCATACCGTTGTGCAACCAGTAGCGCACGTATTCGGCCGTTTGATTAGCGCAACGGCTTTGAGCTGCTTCGTTTTCATGATGCGGAAAAGTCAGGTCAGCGCCACCGCCATGAATATCAATAGTGTCGCCCAAGTGTTTTTTAATCATGGCCGAACACTCTATGTGCCAGCCAGGGCGGCCGCGTCCCCATGGGCTATTCCAACCGGGTTGCTCGGGAGTAGAGGGCTTCCATAACACAAAGTCCTTTGGATCTTTCTTATAGCTAGCAATGTCTACTCGGGCGCCGTCAATCATGTCTTCCAAAGTGCGCTTAGCAAGGCTGCCGTATAGAGGGTCTGAAGGCACGTGAAACAAAACGTGGCCATCGCTCGCGTACGCGTTATTTAAAAATATTAGGGTCTCAATCATTTCAATGATCTCAACAATATGGTGGGTGGCCTTGGGCACTAAATCTGGTGGCGTAACGCCAAGGGTAACCATGTCCTCTTGGTAAGCTGCGGAAAAGCGTTCCGATAGATCAATAATAGATTCGTTGTTCGCCAGCGCCGCAGTATTAATTTTATCGTCGATGTCAGTAATGTTGCTGACATAGCTGACTTTTGCATATTGGCTTCTAAGCAGTTTTACCAGCACATCAAAAACAACTGCAGGTCTGCCGTTGCCAATATGCACGTAGCTGTAAACTGTAGGTCCGCAGACATAAACGCTGACGTGGTTGGGGTCCGCAGGCTCGAACTTTTCCTTTTTGCCACTGAGCGTATTGTGAAAATAAATGTCTGACATGGCCGACCCGAATCTCTTACTTAACGGTAGAACGCGTTGCCCGCTCTCATGGTTTTAAAATTCTGCCAAGAGCGCCTACAACGGCTATTTGTCCATTATGGGACCCTCACAGTGGATGGCCTCAGGACTACAAATTAGGCGCGAAGTATAGGCCACTGACGTGGCGAAAAGTAGCCACCAAACTTCTGTTAGCTTGCCGTTGGCTTCCGCGGTGGATCACCATAGTTCGGGTTACTACTTACCCTCTTTGCGATTGTAGCGGTTGGTGGGTGATACCAGCCGGGGTCGCTAAAATCATTCGGCGTTATGTCATCGCGTACTTTAACTAAGGTAAACATACCGCCCATCTCAATAGGCCCGTATGGGCCGTTACCGCTCATCATTGGCAATGTATTTGCTGGGCCGGAGTGGCGGCCTGCGTCGATATGTTGCTGATGCTCGGCCATGCCATTTTCCCCCATCGCCATAAATTCGGGTAGGTGATCACGAATTTTTCCGTCTAGTCCGCGCATATTTACGCCTGTAGGATTCGGTATATTGTGGCCCATGACGTTCATAGTGTGGTGAGACATATGACAGTGGAATGCCCAATCTCCAGGTGTGGCGACAAACTCAATGTCTCGTGTTTGACCTACGCCGACTATTTCTGTGCTCTCGCTACGCCAAGCAGACTGCGGCCAGCGGCCACCGTCTGAGCCAGTGATAGTGAACGATGTGCCGTGTAGGTGAATTGGATGATGCCACATTGACAAATTACCAACGCGAATGCGCACTCGTTCGCCGGTGCGCGCGACAATGGATTCTGTTGCGGGGAATACCTTGCTGTTAAAAGACCACAGATCGAAGTCCGACATAACTGAAGGGTCTGGGCGAGAGGTGCCTGGGTGCATTGCCCAGTTGTGGGTCAGTAGGCAATAGTCGCGGTCTATGGGTTCTGGTTCTTTGGGATGGATAATGAACATGCCCATCATGCCAAATGCCATCTGTGTCATTTCGTCTGCGTGAGGGTGATACATGTGTGTACCGTTTTGTTTTAAGTTGAACTCATAAGCGAAGGTCTCGCCCGGAGCAATTTGCGGTTGTGAGAGCCCGCCCACACCGTCCATGCCGCTGGGTAAGATGAGGCCATGCCAATGCACTGTAGTGTGTTCCTTTAGGGCATTAGTCACCAGAATCCTTACCCGGTCGCCTTCTACCGCTTCGATAGTAGGCCCCGGTGTGGTGCCGTTGTAGCCCCAGCATTTGGCCGTGCTGCCCGGCGCAAATTCGTGTTCAATTTCTTCAGCGACTAGGTGGAATTCTTTTACTCCATTTTTTTCTTTATAGGGCAGTGTCCAGCCATTTGGCGTGCGCACGGGGTTGTAGTTCAGGTCCTCACGGGCCTTGTTTTGCTCTGGGGCGATGGCAGATTTGGCTTCTGCTGAAGTGGTGGCCACGGTGGAAAGCACGGCACCCATACTGCTAAAGCCTAAAAAATTTCTTCTAGATGTCATGGTTTTGCACTCGCTGGTTTTGTGGGTTTTTGATGGGATGCGTGGTTATGTGTGCTGTGTTTGTTGCGTGAATGCTTAGGCGTTGCTGGCGTAGGTTGCGACTCCCGTATATTGTGATGGCTTTCCTTAAAAGCATTTGCACCTTTTTCGGATTGTAGGTAGTCATCAAATTCTAACGAATCATTGTTGAATTCATCTATAAAGTCCTTTGGGGGTACGCCTACAGCTTTTGCCAGTGCCGTATTGCTAAGCCAATATTCCTCTACTGCGTCTACGTAGCCTAGGAGGGATACGTATTGCTGCTTTTTGCTCTGCAAAACTTCAAACACGCCGATTAACATGAAGAACTGCTCTTCTTGGGAGCGCGCCACCGCATTTGCCAGGGCGGGTAGCAAATGGTTTTGATACTGTTTGATTTTGTTAGCGGAGTTTTCCCTGCCGGCTAGGGCGAGGGCAATACCGTTGTCTATCTCTAGAGTGAGTTGCTGAAGTTGTGCCTGAGCAATTTCTAATTCAGCATTAATTTGCAGCTGATCTTCTTGCCCTTGAGAAAATGCGGGTACTTTCCATTCGATATTAGGGCCTGCTAAACGCTCGATATCAGATTCGCTCTCGCTTTCTACGCCCAGTTCGATATCTCCAACTTTGTTATCCAAGTTATGTCTTTTAAGCTGAAGGGTGATCGTTGCAATTTTTGTTTGTGCTGCTTGCAGGTCAAGTCTTTGTTCCGATGCTTGCTGGAGCAAAGACGCTCTTTCAGGAATTTTTCCGGAAGAGCTGTCTTTGGGGTAGAGGCTTGCCTTATTAGGTATGGACAGTCGTTTTGCTATTTGCCAGTTTTGGCTGGCGCGAACGCCTAAGACTTCTGACATTTCTGTTCTAGCCACGAGTAATGCGGTTTGGGCATCAAGCAATTCTAGTTTAGCTTCGCTTGCCTCTATTTTTACTTCGGCCAATTCTAAAGCGGTGACGTTTCCCGCGTCACTGTAGCGCTGGGTGGTCTCTAGGATTAGGTCACTGATGGCGCTGATTTGTTGAAATACTTGAAGCCGCTGCTTGCTAGCCAAGTATCGATAGTAATGTTGGTAGGTGAGGGCTTGTGTATCCATTGCATAGGCTTGGATTTTTTGCTCAATGGCGAGCGCTTGAGCAGCGGCCAGTTTTTTTCGTGACCTCAGGGTGATGAGGTCTGTTAGCGAACCGCTGATGCCCCAAGTAACTTGGTCAATACCGGTGTTTGAATTGAGTTGGCTAAATGACAGAAGTGGGTTTCTTATTCGCGCACCGGCGAATACTTCGGCTTTAGCAAAGCCGAGTTCCGCGTAAACCTCGGCTAGGCTTTGATTATTTATCAGCGCTATCTGAACTGCTTGATCGGCGGTTAAAGGGGTTTTATCAAAGGTGAGTTGGCTGTTGCTCAATGCCCCGGCCGGCGTTGTTGCATCGCTTTCTGCGCTGTTTGTAGCAAGGTTGGCGCAACCTAAAACGCTGCTTGCTACTCCGATAATTAGCATGGCTCTAATCCACGGGAATGAGTTTGCCCGGGTACTTTTTTTGTTCACATCGATACCTTTATCAATTCGATAAAGCACTGTTTTTGAAGGGCGTGCTTTTTGGGGTATGCAGGCAATTAAAGTGTGTAAAACTGACTACATAATTGAGATTGCCATTGCCGTATCAGGGCAACAGGCACAGGCACGTCGCTAGATGATTAGGCGATCAAAGCGGGTGAAAGGAGATTCAGCAGTCACATACGAGCGATTTTGCGGTGGTGCAAGCGCAGATGGCGCCCGGGCAATATCAAAAGAGGTTAAGACTACAATGTGGGCCGTGTATTTAGCTTCAGTTTTTTCGCCGCGGTAGTATTTAGTTAACAATGCTGTAGAGCTTGCAGCAACTGCTTCGTTGATAACACTACCGTCTACGGAACAATTTTCTATAAGGCAATTATGGGTTTGCTGAGCGTCCAAGGCTTGATTTCTATTTTGGATTTTCTGTTGGGCTTGACTTTGGTCTTGGGCGTGGTGGCTTGTTGTATGTTTACCATGCGTTGGTTCATGCTTGCTCATATGGTCTGAGCTATGCTTCATCGCACCGTATTCGTCACCTAAGCATTCGCAGCCTGCTCCCGGCAGCGCCAGATTGGCAATTAGCAGATAAGCGGCAGCTTGAGTTATAACGTTCATCACCTAAGGCTAAAAGAGAATATTAATTTATTCAAGCCTGCGTTCATGAGCGTTAGATTTTTCCAAGAAAAGGCACAATTTTTGCCGCGGTGACAGGCTCTTTATGCAACGGAAAGGCGTCTGGGGTGGGTATGATATACACCTGTAGTCCGGTTCTGTGTCGAACTTCATCCAATTAGGCGCTTATAAAACTTATGCAGGTAGTAATAGAAATAACTCTTTACCCGCTCCACAACGATTACATTGCAGCCATAGATGATTTATTAGCGCGTCTGAATGCTCAAAGTGAAGTGGAGGTTACCACCAACCGAGTGAGCACGCTGATGCATGGAGAATATGCCCAGACTATGGCGCTGGTGCACAGGGTGATTCCAGAAATGTATGAAAGGTGGGGCGAGGGCGCCTTTGTTCTAAAAATACTTCCTAACGCCGAAAGAAGCATTAATGGTTATTGTTAGCAGATCACACGCTAACCACGTCAAGCCTGAACGACTGTCGGTTGATGTGTGCCGGTAGTTACATGCTCAGTTAACCCGGATCTGCGGTTACGACAACATTGTTGTTTCTTACTTCAAGGTAAAAGCAATTCTCTCTAAAGGTGTGACAGGCTTTGCCGGTTTGTTCTACGCAGAGGAGTACTGCGTCGCCATCGCAATCAAAACTCATGTTGATCAAGCGCTGAGTGTGCCCGGATGTCTCTCCTTTTTTCCAATAGCTTTGTCGGCTTCTAGAGTAGTAGGTAACGGCGCCGTCTCTTAATGTTTCTTCAATGGCGTGACGATCCATCCAAGCCAGCATCAGCACTTGCTGGCTTTCGCTGTCTTGGGCAATAGCCGCTACGAGTCCGCTTTCGTTAAAGCGTACACTGTCGAGGAAGCCGGCCAGTGGGACTTCGGTACCTTTGGGGCTCCCTTCTAGCGACTTAAGCTTATCCATAGCGGTTTTCCAAGTATTCATAGACGCTGCGCAGCGCCATTGCTTCGCCGCCTTCTGGCCTAGCAGGACGGTTGCGAGTATTGAAGGCCATTACATCGAAGTGTACCCAAGGGCTGTCTTCAACGAATTTTTGCAGGAACAATGCGGCGCTGACGGCGCCGGCGTAAGGTGTAGCTGCGGAGTTGACCAAGTCGGCTACCTTACTCTTTAACATGTAGTCGTAACTTTTGTGCAGTGGCATGCGCCATACGGGGTCGTCTTGTTTAACGCCGTTGGCTGAAATGCCCTCTGCAACATTGTCCTCATTGCAAAACATAGCGGCTATTTCTGCACCTACTGCAGATCGAGCTGAGCCGGTCAACGTTGCATAGTCGACAATGAGTTCAGGCTTCTCCTCGCTTGCAATTGATAACGCGTCGCATAAAAGTAACCTGCCCTCAGCGTCTGTGTTATCTATTTCAACTGTGAGTCCCTTATGGGTGTGCAAAACATCACCGGGTCTAAACGCGTTTCCAGATACGCTGTTTTCAGCCGCAGGCACTAATAAGCGCAAACGAATGGGAAGCTTTTCGGCCATAATAAGGTAGGCTAGCCCCATTGCGATAGCCGCCCCGCCCATGTCTTTCTTCATTAACCGCATACCGCCTGAAGGCTTCATATTGAGGCCGCCGCTGTCGAAGGTCACGCCTTTACCGACGATAGTGATTTTAGGATGAGATGGATCACCCCAGGTAATGTCTATCAGCCGAGGTTCGTCTTCGGCAGCTCTACCTACGGCATGAATAGCGCCGCATTCCATATCGAGTAATGCATCGCCAACGGAGGTATGTATTGACGCCCCAAACTGGTCTGCCAACGCCTCGGCTTCAGCTTGTAGATGAGAAGGCGCCATATCTTGTGCCGGGGTATTAATTAAATCTCTGGTAAAGAATGTCGCTAGTACTGAATTGACTACGCGCTGTCTTTTCTCTGCATCGTCCACGTACAAGGTAGCTGGTGAGCGCGAAGCTTTGCTGTACCTTTGGAATTGATAGCAGCCCATGCCCCAACCAATTAACTGCAAATCTGAGACTGAACTGTCGATTTTGTAAAGACCCTCTGGCAACGCCATGGGCAGGTGGCCCAAAGTATTTAAATCATCATTACCATCCCAGCCGACAATGACTTCTCCATTTTGTAGCCAGGCAAATTGCCCTTGTGCGCATTTAAAGCCTTGGCGTTTAAGCCATTTGCGATCTTCGTCGCTAAGTGTTGTTGCAAACGCCTCAAAGTCAGGTGTTTTTAATAAGTGTAGCCGGCTTGCGTTGGTATCAATATTAGAAAAGCCTGCGTTTTCTAGGTCAGTCATTAAAGTTCCCTGGTTGGAGAGGCGTGGACCACCGTAAGTATATTTTGTAGAGCCGTGCTTCTGATTTATTTATTTAGAATTGTACGAATTAGAGTTATGCCAATTAGAGTTGTACAACGGATATCATATCTCTATTGCTTAGGCCGAGATTGTTTTTGGCAAAGACTTTGTCTGCCCTATAACTAGACCTTACTAACGGCCCTGATGCCACTTCCATAAATCCAAGCCCCAGTCCGTACTCTCGAAATTGTTCGAATTGTTCTGGTGTTACCCAACGGTCAACGGGTAAGTGGTTCGTGGTAGGGCGCATGTATTGTCCAAGAGTAACTATATCTACATTGTATTTGTACAGATCCTGTAGCGCTGTTTTGATCTCTTCATCGGTTTCACCAATGCCCAGCATAAGGCTAGATTTGGTGAGCACCTTAGAGTTTGCTTCTTTTGCGTAAGCCAAAACGTCCAGTGTTTGCTGATAGCCGGCTCTTGGATCTCTAACTATGTGAGTCAGTCGCTCGACGGTTTCTAAATTTTGCGCGAATACTTCAAGACCTGAATTGGCTACTACGGCAACGTCTTTCTCATTGCCAGAAAAATCTGGGGTGAGGGCTTCAACGGCCGTTTGAGGATTGACTTTTTTGATTGCTTGAATGCAATTGGCGTAGTGTTGCGCGCCGCCATCGTCTAGATCATCACGGTCTACTGAAGTTAAAACCACATAGCCAAGGCCCATTAGTTGTACTGACTTGGCTGCGTTTGCAGGTTCTTCCAAATCTAGCCAACCGCCTGGGTTGCCTGTGTCTACTGCGCAAAAACGACAGGCTCGAGTGCAGGTTGCGCCCATTAGCATGATGGTAGCTGTGCCGTGGTTCCAGCACTCGCCAATGTTTGGGCAGTGGGATTCTTCGCAAACCGTCGCAAGCTTATGAGTACTTACAGTTGCGCGTACTTCTTGATAGCGCTTACCACCACCAATGCCGACTCTCAGCCAGGGGGGCTTTCGATCCGTATCCAGAACTTCCTTGTTGTTCTTCCTGCTGCTCTTCATGCCGTTTTTGATTGCATTAAAGCCTTGGGCAGTCTCGAACTTGTCGCCGCTTTTGATCTTACTCAAGTTTCTTTCCGAGTGAATGTGTAAGTGGTATTTATCATCGCATAATTTTTTGAGAGTAATGTTTACCGAGACTCTTCTGCACGCTCTTCACTTTGGAACTGTAAAGCATGCAGAGTTGCATATAGGCCCTGCGCGGCCAATAACTCTTCATGGTTACCGATCTCAGCAACTTGCCCCTGGTCTAATACTAATACTCTGTCTGCGTCCTGAATGGTTTGCAGGCGATGAGCGATAATAATAGACGTTCGCCCTTGTGTCAGACGTTCTAATGCGTCTTGGATGAGTAGTTCGGTTTCTGTATCGATGTTGGCTGTTGCCTCATCCAGTACCAATATCTCTGGATCTGATGCAAGTACTCGAGCGAAGGCTAGTAATTGGCGTTGTCCTTGGGACAAGTTTTGTCCTCGCTCTGTGAGGGCAGAGTCGTAGCCGTCGGGTAAGGCGCTGATGAAATCGTCAGCATTTACGGTTTGTGCTGCCTCTATGGCTTTTGTTCTAGTGACATTTGGGTTTCCCAGCGCAATGTTATCGTAAATTGAACCGGAGAAAATATGAAAGTCTTGCAGCACAACGCCCACGCGCTTTCTCAAGTCGCGAGTATGGATCTGGTTTAGATCAATGCCGTCGAGAAATATTTGCTCGTCGGCGAAGTCGTAAAACCTGCCTAGCAAGCGTATTAACGTGCTCTTGCCTGAGCCAGTTGGCCCTACTATGGCCAGTTTTTCGCCAGCGGCAATTGTGAAAGATACGTCCTTAAGTATGGGCATGGCAGGGTCGTAGGCAAAGCTGACTTTTTTGAATTCTACCTTGCCGTCTAATCTGTTGGGTAGACTAGCTGGGTTTTCTGGTTCGTGAATTTTTTCGTCCCAGTCCAATGCTTGGAAAATTCTTTCACCACTGGCCATGGCGCGGAACAAAATATTCGTTTGTTCGCCGAGTACGACCACCGGATGAAACAGCATGCCAACAAATTGAGTGAATAGAACCACTTCACCAATACTCATGGTCACAGTCATGACTTTGCTGGCGCCGTAGTAAAGAATAAGACCTATAGCAATATGGGCTAGGCTCTCGTTGAACGCTCCATAAAGCGTTTCCACTCTCGCGAGTTTTTGCTCATAGGCACGGTTGTTTCCATTAACATCTGTGTAGCGATTTAGGTTGAATGCTTGGCGGTCGGAAATTTGTACTACCTGTAGACCTGCTAGATTCTCTTGCAGGGTTTGATTCAGCGTCGAAATTGTTTGTCGGACCTGGCGAAACAAAAAACGCGTAGAACGGCGAAAGTAGTAAGTTACTAAAGCCAGTAGAGGGAGAGCCATAAGGAGCATTAAGGTTAATGGGGTATCTATTGCTAGCATCACCGCTAGGGCAACGAAGAAGGGCACAAATTCGCCGATCAATGTGCCTAGGCCTCTGAGTAGTTCATACAAGGCTTCCACGTCGTTGGTTACACGGGTCATAACTCGACCCACTGCAACTCGATCATAGAAAGAGGACGGTCTGGTCTCTAAATGCCGAAATAAATCTAGGCGCAAATCACGCAGGCCATTAATTACAGAGCCGATGAGGGTCATGCGATGGGCATGCCCGACAAACGCCCAAATTATTTGTATCGTCGCATAAAGAGCGCAAGCTGCAATAAGGGGGGGTAGATCTAGACTGTTAGATAGCCAGGTATTAAGTTCTATTAGGCCAAAGTCTGGCGTGTCAGTCGAGGTTTCGCCTTGAATAATATGGTCTATGACCACTAACGAAATAATAATGGGTAGCAGCACTTGAAGTGTAGATGCGAACAATACTAATACTGTACTGACAAGTAACGCGCCGCTATAGGGCTTTAACCAATGTAGTAATCGTCTCAGCAGACTCATGTTCAGCACGGCACCACTAATGTCCGCATCAAACATAGCGTAGTCACGCTTTTTTGGTTGTTCGTTCTTTGTGCGTGCAATGCTCATTGAATATTTAACCGCAATCTTTCTAGGTCGTCTTCTTCAGCACCTTCGCGCTGTACTCGCTCTAGTTCAGCGTAGTATCCATGTTTTGCAATAAGTTGTTCATGGCTGCCGGTCTCTAAAATTGTGCCTTCGTCAATGATGATGATTCTATCCGCGTGTCGGGCTGTGCTCACTCTGTGTGAAACGAGTAGCGTGGTTTGTTCACGCCGCAGTCGCTTTAGTTCGCTTAGGATATGATCTTCAGTTTCAGTATCTACCGCTGAGAAGCAGTCGTCTAAGATGAGCAGCGGCGCATTACGGATAAGACCTCGAGCCAGGGTTGCTCGCTGTTTTTGCCCGCCAGAAAGCGTGACGCCGCGCTCACCAATAAGCGTATCTAACTTATCGGGAAATCCATCAATAGTGTTTTTCAGATCTGCTGAGGTCGCGGCTTCCCAAATTTTTTCCAGCATTCTATTGGGCTCGTCATAGGTTAAATTGTCTTTTAACGGTTCAGCAAACAAAAATGGATCTTGGGGCACCATGGCAACTTGAGCGCGCAATTGTGACAATGGATAATCTTTGACTGGATGGCCGTCAATCCAAACAGCTTCAGGCTTGGGATCAATAAGCCTGACTATTTGCTTCAGCAAAGTGGTTTTGCCGCTGCCAACCCGACCCATAATAGTAACGGTTTCACCTCTTTGAAGCTTAAATGAAATGTCGTGAAGCGCTGGAATTGCTGCGCCAGGGTAGGTATAGCTTAAGTTTTTAATACGTAGGTTACCGGAAATGGTGGTGGGCGTGTTGCCGCTGGGGTCATCATTAATTTCAGGCGGGCGGTCAAATACCTCAAATAAACGTCGGCTTGCGACGGCGGCGCGCTGAAACAAATTGATGATAAATCCGGCTACCCTGAAAGGCTGCACAACCATGCCCACAAGCATGAAAAACGCTACGAAGTCGCCAATAGGAAGAGTGCCTTGCAGTACTTGGTAACCGCCATAGCTCAAGATGGTCAGCGAGCAAACAGCGGCAAGGCTGGGCATCCAAGAAGCCATCGCTGAAGTGATGCGACCTTGTTCATAAAATACGTCTGCATAAGCTTGGTTGGTTTCGCTAAATCTATCTATCTCATTGTCCTCTTGGACCATAGCTTGGATGGTTCTTATGCCTGATAAGTTTTCTTGCGTGTGGGTGCCTAAATCAGAAAGCCGTTCTTGTACTTTCTCTGAAGCTTCTCCCATTGCTTTGGAAGAATGCTGCGCATAGAAAAATATAATTGGCATAGGTGGCAACAGCAACAGCGTTAACATCGGCGAGTAATAGAGCATAAAGCCGAAACCGACGATGGCCGCATAAACCAGAATAATAACGAGGATGGTTCCCATTGATATCAAGCGTTGGATCAGCGAGATATCTGCCACCGCTCGAGTCATCATGTCTCCAATGCTATATTGACCGAAAAACTCTGAACCCTGTTGCTGTAGTTTTTCAAAAAGCTGTTGACGCAGATCATAAGAGACTTTTAAGGCAACCTTTCTGACATTAAATCGCGCGAAAGTTACTACGCAATAACGGGCTAGAACGGCAAGAATGATACCAAACACTTGCAGTGTGATTTCGAAATCGTCGCTGGCCATTTTGTTTATTGCAACGGCGGTAAGAACTGGGACCATAACTTCAAATAGCCGAGCGATACCAAATGCTCCAATGCCGGTAAACAGGCCTGCTTTATAAGGGAGCACAAATTGTTTTAGCTGCCACAGCGCTGCCAACATACTTTTAGTAGGTAAACGTTCGTCTGTATTCTGCGGCCGCATTAAAAGTTGGCGTTATTCGGGGTGCGAGGGAAAGGAATGGCGTCGCGAATGTTTTCCATGCCGGTTATATACAGAACTAGGCGCTCTAAACCTAGGCCGAACCCTGCATGGGGCACTGTGCCGTAACGCCTTAAGTCACGGTACCACCAAAGTTCTTTAGCCAATGTTGGGTCCATGCGGGCATCAAGCACAGATAGCCGTTCTTCACGTTGGCTACCGCCGATGATTTCGCCAATGCCTGGCACCAATACATCCATTGCGGCCACGGTTCGATCGTCGTCATTCAGGCGCATATAAAAAGCCTTGATGTCTTTAGGGTAATCGGTGACAACCACAGGGCCCTTAATGACCTCCTCTGTGATAAATCGTTCGTGCTCAGACTGTAGGTCTGTTCCCCAGCTTACTGGGAATTCAAATTTCTTTTTGGTTGAGGTTAGCAGTTCAACTGTTTCGCTATAAGTCATAACTGTGAACGGATTAGCCGTGACGTTAGTGAGTCGCTCCATTACCTTGCTGTCTACCCGCTCAGCAAAAAAAGCAATGTCTTGCGGGCATTGTTCCAGTACTTTGCCAATAACGTGCTGTAAAAAATGCTCTGCTAGCTTGGCGTTGGAAGCAAGGTCGGCAAAAGCTACTTCTGGTTCAATCATCCAGAACTCTGCAAGGTGCCGGCTGGTGTTGGAGTTCTCTGCTCGAAAGGTTGGGCCAAATGTATAAACCTTGCCAAGAGCGCAGGCGTGGCTTTCAAGATTCAGTTGCCCTGAAACGGTAAGAAAGGTTTCCGTGCCGAAAAAGTCATCTTGGTAGTTGGGTTTTGTGCCAGACTTTTCCTGCATCTGGTCTAGGGTAGAAACCCGAAAAAGCTCTCCAGCACCTTCGCAATCGCTAGCGGTAATAATAGGGGTGTTGACCCAATAAAAGCCTTCATCGTTAAAGTATTGATGCACCGCAGCGCTGATGGCGTGTCGCACCCGGGCTATTGCGCCAAAGGTATTGGTGCGAGGCCGCAAGTGGGCCACGGTCCTTAGATATTCGAAAGTGTGCTGTTTTTTGCTCACAGGATAACTTTCTGGATCATCGACCCAGCCAACCACTTGCACTGAGTTGGCTTGTATTTCTCGGTCTTGGCCTTTACCAGATGACTCCACCAATGTACCTGTGATGACTACTGAGCAACCCGTGCCGAGCAATTGCACATCTGCATAATTGGCTAGGCTTTCATCGACAACCGCCTGAACCGTGTCGAAGCATGATCCATCGTAAATGTGGATAAAAGAAAACCCGCCCTTGGAGGTACGCCGTGATCTAACCCAACCTTTAACTATTATTTCGCTGCCTACCTCTGTGTGGTGGCTGATGATGGATTTGATCGTAGATTTAGAGCTCATAGCAAGGCGCCTAATTAGCCAATTTATAAAGAAGCCAGTTTAGGACAAGCTGTGCGAAATTTCTGTGTATAACCAAAGTAATATTCCCCCTTAGCTTGGACGAGAGTAGCTATCTATTCTTCCCCACCAAGTTTACTCACCTTGGCTTTGCGGATTTGTTCTAGGTCGGTGTTTGAGTTGAACGGGCTACTTTGCTCGACATGGGCAATGTCTTCAGCGACGTAGTCTCGTTCTTGGTCTAGATACCGGGCTACGGCGTCTCTGAACGATGGTTCTGCGATCCAATGCGCGCTGTAAGTGGCGCTTGGCAAGTAGCCGCGCACAACTTTGTGACCACCCTGAGCGCCAGCCTCAACGGTTTTTAGCCCTTTGGCGATAGCGAAGTCGATGGCTTGGTAATAACACACCTCAAAATGCAGAAAACGGTGATCCTCTACGCATCCCCAGTTACGTCCGAAAAGGGTATTTTCACCAATGAAGTTCAATGCGCCAGCAATATATCGGCCTTCTCTTTTGGCCATAATCAGCAATATATCGTCAGCCATAGTCTCGCCGATCAGGGAGAAAAACTTCCGATTTAGGTAAGGGGTACCCCATTTGCGTTCACCGGTATCTAAGTAGAATTCGTAAAAAGCGTCCCAGTGCTTTTCAGTTAGATCTAAGCCAGTAACCCACTCAATTTCTATTCCTAGACTCAGCGCTTCGCGGCGTTCACGCTTGAGATTTTTCCGCTTCTTTGAGGCTAAGTCTGCTAAAAAGTCGTCGAAGCTTGAGTAATTCGCGTTGTGCCAATGGAATTGCTGGTCCATACGTTTTAGGAATCCTAATTCTCCGGCACGTTGCCATTGATCCTCTGTCATAAATGTCATGTGTAAAGAACTAGTTTTTACTTGCTCAGCCACCTCTGCGCATGCGCTCAGCAGGAGGTCTTGGCTCTCTGGGCTACCGTCTCGGCAGAGCAGGCGTGGACCTGTTGCAGGAGTAAAAGGAATACTGGCCTGGAGTTTTGGGTAGTAGTTGCCTCCTGCCCGTTGCAGCGCATCTGCCCAGCCGTGGTCGAAAACGTATTCTCCCTGAGAATGGTTTTTTAGATACATGGGCACTACGCCGATCAGCTCTTCGCTCTCCTCCACGCTGTTTTCCACAACCAGGTGAAAGGGCTGCCAGCCGGTTTCATTACATACACTTCCACTAACTTCTAAGGCATATAGGAATTTATGCGTGAGGAAGGGATTATAGGGCCCTGCGCCTCTGGCGCAGCTGTCCCATTGCTCTGGGGTAATCTCGGACAAGCTGTGTAAGATTTTAACGGTACTTTCAGTCAAAAGAGTTCGAGCCTTTTCTTATCCAGATTCTTATTCAATTTAGTGCTCAGTGTTTTTTTTGATGACGGGAGGCGCAAACTTCTTGTCACTGTAATCAGTCAGCTTACGAGGGTTGAGCCCGTTACGCCTTTAGTTGAGTAAACTTACTAAAAGATTTGTGAAGGAGATGTGCTGATAAAGCGATCGTTCAATATATTCCTAACTCTAGCCCGGAAGCTAACGCCTGACCCATTTCAGAGCAATGCTGCAAGTCAGAGGAACTTGGCGCACCTTTACAAATGAACGCCGGCTGCACGCTGATAAATGGATATCCGTTGGCAATGCGTTCTATCGACCGCATTGCACCACTGCCATCATTTCCTGCACTGATAAAAACGCTGTAGGGCAAAGGGGCGATTTTTCCTTCTACAGCATAAAATGTGCGGTCAAAAAAGTCTTTAAGTGCCCCGGACATATAGCCAAAATTTTCTGGTGTTCCAAGAATAAGGCCGTTCGCCCATAGCAAGTCTGAAGGGCCAGCGTCCAACGCGTTCAACATACGCACTTCTACTCCCTCTATATCCTTGTTTTTGGCACCGTTTTGTACCGCTTGGGCCATACGCTGGGTGTTACCGGATTGGGAATGGTAAACAATGAGAAAATTTTTCAACTGGACGCCTCTATCTTTGTTGCATTGTTTTGACGGAGTGAGGTGTAAGTATTGTAAAGATTGCCCATGTTACCTATTGGCAGTAGGCAGTGAAACGCCTCATTGCTAGTGCGCTAATGGCAATGCAAATAGATATGTACGTAGGAGCAATTTTGGTCAGTGGTGTATATTCGTATTATAAATTAAGGGGGAAACAGTATGAGGTTAACGAAACCGAGAATAGAAGCACTTTTAGACGCGCAGTTGGATACAGATGCACAAGCATTGCTTGCACCCGTTGCAAGCCGGGGCAGGGTACTAAATATTTTCCGCACGCTATGTAATCACTCTGCACTGGCAAAGCGCTGGATGGTTTTTGCCAACCACATACTAGGTAAGTCCACGTTAGATCCAAAAGAGCGAGAGATCATCATTTTGCGCATCGGCTTTTTGTGCAATGCGGGCTACGAATGGGGCCAACATGTGGTGATCGCTCGCCAGGTCGGCCTAACGGATGAAGAAATTTTGCTGGCCAAATCTGGTCCTCAAAGTCCCGGCATATCAGCCCTTTATAGTCTTTTGTTACAAGCCACCGATGAGTTGCACAGCGATGCCCACATAGCCGATGCCACATGGCAGGGGTTATTAGCGCATTACAATACTCAGCAAATGATGGATTTGGTATTTACGGTTGGCCAATATAACTTAGTCTCAATGGCTCTAAATAGTTTCGGTGTTCAGTTAGATGATGGCGTCCCGGGCTGGGATCTTAAATAAAATAGAAGCTTATGATTTAATTAATTTTTCGGCGTTCTAGGGTTTTTTTGAACGATGAGGCCGGGACATCCTAAGCTAATGAGGCTTTTCATTGCAAAAGCTGATATTCAAGTAAAGCTGTGTAACAACTTTGGGGTTATCGTCACATAATGTAACAAAAGTATTGACTCTCAATGCAAGGGCGCAAACCATAGACACGGTAGCAAAAAAAATAGAGCCAAGGCCTTGAGGTCTCGAACTACTCCGAAAAATCCACTCAGATGGAGCACGGGAGCGCTACAGGCTTATGCTGAAAATCTGTTTTATGGTTAGGGTTTGTTCGACCTTCAGCGACTCGAACAACTCATCGAATTCTCGCGACTTGTAATTTTGGTGTTTTTTGTTTGGGCGTTTAAGGCGCAAGCGCGTGCGGGTGTTGGTTATTCAGCTACGAGATCCGGGGGAAGTATGTCGAGGACACTAGAGGCATGAGAATATTTAACGCAATAGTTGGATGTATGCTTTTTTGCCTAGCTGTATTGCATGGGTTTATCCCTAAAACGCCATTTTTATCGGTTATTTATGCAGCTGGAGCGACCATGGCCTTGGCAAGTTTATGGCGTGATATGAGCTTTGGTTATGCCCGAGTCTTTGCCTTTTTTACTGTTGGCGCGATGTTTTTTTACTTTGCTGCATTTTTCCGCATCGTCGATCATTTCCACGAAAACTGGTATCGCGGAGGCATGGCGTTGGAAGCCATAGGTATGTTGCTTTCTGCATTCGCTATGATACCCGTGTTGTCTGTTTTTAGTTGCCGCATGAAGGCAGATTGCGTTGAACCAAATTCGACCAACCAAGCTTTGTTTAGCGCGCCGGACAAAGCAAGAAAGGAAGGTTCTCAGTCAACCTGATATTTGGCAGTGCACAAAACCCCAGAACGTCATTGGTTTTCTTGAGAGCCTTTACGGGTTTCCCCCTACTTTCGTTAGCTTTCAAACAAAATTGTATCTAGGAACGGTTTGCTGGTCTCGCCGGTTCTGACGGCCTCTTCTTCAAACGTTTAAAAGTGTCTGCTTTTTGCTATTCCTTTTTCTCCTCTTCGTTGTTGTTGCTCGATTATTTTTGGACTGCGTGAAAAGTCGATGCTTTTACCAATTATTCTGCATGATTAGATGATAGGGGAGCCATTTGCCGGCCTCTGCACGCGTTTAACGCCTGAGATTTCCCTATGAAATGGTCCATTAAAGGCGCAGTTAGGGCAGCGACGCTTTGGCGGGTGAAGTGCCGCTAATCAAACTCTCAGTAGGTTGCTTGCATAAATTTATAAAATTGCACATTAGCCAGCGCAAAAAGATCATGAATTTTACCACTCTGTTTTTTTAGGCGTGAATGACGCGTGATTTAATTTTTACATAAACCTCTGTTTTATGCAGTTTTATTTCTTCGTACAAGTTTTTTTGGAGCATCAATTCAGCGACAGAAAACAGAGTTTTTTAGGTCGGTGAAATTATCTTGACAAGGCGAAAAAAAAGTAGAATATGCGCGAGGATTTGCGGAGACGCGGTCCCAATTGAACCGTTTTTAAAGCGTTTAAAGCCGGATGAAATGCCTAAGAAATATTGATTTATAAATGAACTCGGAATTGTTCTGAGGGCCCCAACCAGGAGAAACGTAATGGCGCATAATCCCGCAGAACCCGTGAATGACGATGTAACTTATATCGCAGCAGAATTACATCAACCGGTCGGGCCCACCAGCAGAGCGGGACGTTTAGCCATGGAATTAGCTATAGAGAAAAAACGTCTGATGGATGAGCTAAAAGAAGTTCAGGCGGAAAATGATGACCTTAAATCGACGACCCCCACGGGCACTGTAGATTGGTACGTTAAATGGGTTGCAACTCTGCTTTCCGTTAGTGGCATTTTTATGATGTCTGCGGGTTTTGTTGTGCAGGGGCAAGTTGCCTACGTTTTGAGCGCGGTCGGATGGGTCTTTGTAGGTATGCAGTGGAGTGATAGGGCGATTATGATTGGCAGTTCTATCAGTGCTACCGCGGTAATGATGAATTTAGTTAATTCTTTGCAGTAGGCGAGAGCCAAAACTTGTCCGCCTAGGTTGCCCGGCGGCAGCAAAAAGGGCAGCCCCGACAATTCACTAGACTCATTAGATAGCTAGGCCTTGGTTTATCCCAGCCGAGACAAAGAGAAAGTGGCCAGAGTACCTAACGCCGCTTTATAGGGGTTGTCAGGCAAGTCTGCCAGACAACTTAAAGCAAGGTTGGTCTCTTCAACAGCTGCATCATAGGTATATTCTAATGCGCCAGACTTTTCTACAACTGCCAGAATTTCAGGCATGTGTTTTTGAGACTTAGCCCTCAGCGCATTTTTGATTAGCGTTTGCTCTTCAGCCGATGCCACTTTCAAGGCTTGAATAAGCGGTAGAGTAAGCTTGCCTTCCGATAAATCATCGCCGACATTTTTACCCATAGCCTCAGTATCGCCTGCGTAGTCCAGCCAATCGTCTACCAGTTGATATGCCAAACCAAAGTGTAAGCCAAATTGCCGCACTAGTTCTATATGTTCTGGGCTCATGGTCGCGTCAGCTTCAAAAGCGAGTAAGGCGCCAGTGTGACTAGCAGCTTCAAACAGCAGCGCTGTCTTACAGCGAATGACTTCTCGATAATCGGTTTCAGACAGATCAGTGTTCCCGACGTTGGCCAATTGCATGACCTCGCCCTCGGCGATGGTATTGGTAGCAGCGGAAAGCACCGCCATAATGTCTAAGCTGGCAAGTTCCACCATGAGTTGGAACGCGCGGCTATAAAGGAAGTCGCCGACCAAGACGCTAGGCGCATTGCCCCATTTTTCGTTAGCGGTTACGCGTCCTCGACGCAGTCCAGATCTATCAACCACGTCGTCGTGGAGTAGGGTAGCGGTATGTAAAAACTCTATAATCGCTGCAAGTCCTACGTTTTGCTCGCCCTTGTACCCTAGTGCTTGGCTGCTCAGCAGTACCAGCATTGGCCGTAGTCTTTTGCCTCCGCTTTCTACAATATATTTGCTGATTTCTTTAACCATTGCCACATCGGAGGTCAATTTATGCGGAATGAGGTGATCGACCGCTGCAAGTTCCTGCGCGACCAGTTGGTATACTTGGCTTAATTGGTTTGAGCCGGAACTCTCTTCCTTGATTGTACGAACTGGTGAGATTTCCATTGCTAATAGCCGCTGGTTGTCTTTGACGCGCTGCACGACTCTAACCTTTTTTCAAAAGTACGCGCGGTGACATCAGGAGGCGATAACGAAACTGAAGTTAGGTGCGACAGGACGTTTTTTTTTACATTACAAAACATTAAAGGGTGCGCCGGAATTGTTTGAATTTAGTGCGGGCAGATTCTATCTAAAATTGCGCGGAGGTAATATAGCTCCTTCGGTAAAAACCATCGCAAAACGGTCCAAAGACAGTTCCAATAGGGCGGATTTGGATGCAAAAATTGCAGACTGCTCGCGCGAAAAGTTTAATTCCAACATTCTAGCCTCGGTTTCGCCTGATGCGTTGTAATCCATAAGTTTTGCTTATAGAATGGCGCGCCTTTTCCGAGAGGGAGAGCTTGTTTTCTCGCATCTTTTTCGGTGTTAGAACAAGAATTTTTAGCAACACTTAAGACAGCTAGGTGGTGAAAGAGCCGTCGGTTGATCGCCAGGAGTAGAGATATGTTTGCGGTTTTTCAGAGCGGCGGTAAGCAACACCGCGTTGCAGAAGGTGACGTTGTGAGGTTGGAAATGCTGAGCGCAGAGCCTGGCGAAGAGATAGTGTTTGACAAGGTTTTGTTGGTCTCTAGCGGTGACGATGTGAATGTAGGTACGCCCTACGTTGAATCTGGTCGGGTAACGGGCCAAGTTATGCGCACCGATCGCGGGAAAAAAATCCGCATCATCAAGTTCAAGCGGCGCAAAGATTTTTTAAAAAAACAAGGTCACCGTCAGTGGTTTACCGAAGTTAAGATTACCGGAATTAGCAGTTAGAGAGCTGTTCATTGCAATAAAGAGAAGCATTCATGGCACATAAAAAAGCAGGCGGCAGTACTAGAAACGGTCGCGATTCAGAGTCGAAACGATTGGGCGTGAAGAAATTCGGCGGCCAAGTGGTGACTGCGGGCAACATTATTGTTCGTCAGCGTGGAACTAAGTTTCACCCAGGCGAAAACGTTGGCTGTGGCCGCGATCATACTTTGTTTGCAAAGGCGGATGGTCACGTAGAGTTTACGATTAAAGGGCCTTTGCGCAGAAAGACTGTAAACATCGTGCCGCAAGTCCAGTAGATCCATCTTATTATCTGAAAGGCTCTGCTGGCACAGAACTCGGCGGTTATTGCCAGATTCGTATAAAACGGTTTATACAAGAATACGGTTTAACCATAACCACGGTTCAATAATACTAAACCCCGCTAATGCGGGGTTTTTTGTTTTACCCAGGGGGTAATATGCAGTTCATTGATGAAGCGACAATTCGTGTGCAAGGTGGCAAAGGTGGTAACGGCACACTCAGCTTTCGCCGTGAAAAATACATCGAACGCGGTGGCCCCGATGGGGGCAATGGCGGACATGGTGGCGACGTTATTTTGGTTGCTGAAGAAGCTTTAAACACGCTCATCGATTTTCGCTATCAACCCTCTTATCAGGCGCGTAATGGTCATGGTGGCGCTAGTCGTAACAAGACTGGTGCTGCTGGAGAGGCGACTCATGTAAAGGTGCCGGTTGGGACTACTGTCGTTGACGAAGAGACACAAGAAGTGGTGGGCGATTTAAGATCCCACGGCGAAATTTTGCTGGTTGCCAACGGTGGTGGGCGAGGTCTGGGTAACGCAGCATTCAAGTCGAGTACTAACCGAGCCCCAAGAAAGACAACCCCTGGGCATTTAGGCGACGTACGCAAGCTTCGCCTGCAATTGAAACTTTTGGCAGATGTGGGTTTGTTAGGGTTGCCCAATGCAGGCAAATCTACCTTAATAGGTCAAGTTTCTGCGGCTAATCCTAAAGTCGCCGACTACCCCTTTACTACCTTAGCGCCCAGCTTAGGCGTTGTGCGAGTTGCCGCGGATGCCAGTTTTGTTATGGCTGATATTCCGGGGCTAATTGTGGGCGCTGCTGAGGGCGCGGGGCTAGGCGCTCAGTTTTTAAGGCATTTGTCGCGTACGCGGGTATTATTGCATCTAGTGGATGTACTACCCGAAAACAGCAGCGATCCAATTGATAACGCGTTAGCCATAGAAACTGAGTTGGCCGAGTACAGTGAATCACTGACTGAGCGACCTATTTGGCTAGCGTTATCTAAAGTTGACCAATTGGACCAGACAGAGCTTGATCAATTGCTGGAAGATTTCGCCGAGATGTTTCCAGACCGCCCCCTTTATGCAATATCCGCTCTAGGAGACATTGGTCTTGACGACCTTGTTAGCGATTTGATGGCGTTTTTGACTGAAGAATATTTATTGGCTCGAGAAAATGAAAATCATGCAGAATACTTGGAAGAGTTAGAGGCCAAGATTACTGCAGATGTTTGGACTCATTCCGAGCGCATGCGCGCCCGACGTTCTGGTGAAGTTGAAGAAAGCGTAGACGGCGAACTTGAGGATGGGGATGGGGATGACGAAGATGGAGAGGCGACAGAGGTCATTTATGTCCGAGAATAATTCTGCCCTAACAGATCGCAGCTTGTTGGCGAGCGCTAAGCGTGTAGTCGTGAAGATCGGTAGTTCCCTGCTTACGAGCCAAGCTGCGGGTATTGAACACGAAAAAATTAACTCCTATTGCGCTCAAATTAGCGGTCTTGTTGCCAGTGGTAAAGAAGTTGTCCTGGTGTCCTCGGGAGCTGTTGCCGAGGGCTGTAAGCGCTTGGGGTGGTCCCAACGCCCCACGTTAATTCACCAACTTCAAGCCGCCGCAGCAGTTGGTCAAATGGGCCTAGTGCAGGCCTACGAAGACGCGCTGAGTAATTTTTCCTGTGGTACAGCCATTGTTATGCTAACTCATGATGATTTAGCGGACAGGCAGCGTTACCTGAACGCTAGAGGCACACTTAACACTTTAGTTTCTATGGGGGTGGTGCCGGTTATCAATGAAAACGATACCGTAGCTACTGACGAAATCCGCTTTGGAGATAACGATACTTTGGCAGCTTTGGTGGCAAATTTGTTAGAGGCTGATCTGTTGATTATTTTAACCGATGTTGAAGGTCTACTAGACGCTGATCCCCGAGTAAATCCTGACGCGCAGCGTATTGCGACGGCTGTTGCTACTGACCCCAGTTTAGATGCTTTGCCCAGTGGGGGCGCCGGTACGCTAGGACGAGGGGGGATGGTGACGAAAATTCGTGCTGGGCGCCTTGCAGCCCGTTCTGGTGCTGATACCGTCATTGCGTCAGGTCACAAGGCGGACGTTTTAACCCGGGTGTTAACGGGTGAAGATATCGGTACGCTCCTTACTGCGGAGATCAGCCCATTGAAAGCGCGGAAGCGCTGGATAGCCGGGCACCTGCGGGCGAAAGGCACTTTGAGCGTGGATACTGGCGCGGTTTCTGCATTGCGCGACCGGGGCGTAAGTTTGCTCGCAGCTGGCATTATTCGGGTCCAAGGAGATTTTCTGAGGGGCGATGTGGTGCGCTGTCTATCTGAGCAGGGCACTTTGATCGCTCAAGGCCTGTCCAATTACTCCAGTGCAGAAATAGAAAAAATTAAGGGTTTGAATAGCGAAGCCTTTGCTCAAGTCATCGAGCACGTAGTAGAGCCAGAGGTGGTGCATAGAGACAATTTGGTGTTGCTGGATGAAACGTAGGTTAACGAGTCTTGTAGGCCGCCAGGGCCGCATATAGCGGTCTGATGATCACATCTAAAAGTCCTAGTTGAGAGTAAAGACGTCAAAATTAGCCTAATCTCAAGACTAGGCCAATAAGCGTCAATTCAGCTGGCTTCAGCGAGGGCCTTGACCTTTTTTGTCAGGCGAGACTTGTGCCTAGCGGCTTGATTTTTGTGCATTATGCCTTTGGTGACCATCTTGTCGATAATCGGCAAAGCTGTAACGAGGGCAGCACCGGCGGATGGAGCATCTTTTGCTTCAACAGCACCAAGTACTTTTTTAATGTAAGTTCTAACCATTGAGCGATGACTTGCATTTTGCGAGCGACGCTTTTCTGATTGTCTTGCACGCTTTCGTGCCTGGGGACTGTTAGCCAAAAAATTCTCCTAGAAGAGACAAAAAATTTGAGGCGGGAAATATGCCGCTCGAGGGAGTAGATGTCAACAAACATTCCACCGGAAGCTGAAAAATCTACAGATTCTGTTGCCAAAAATAGCAGTGATTCCAAGGTGCATAACCTAACACGGCAGGGCGGTGTCGTAGCCGGAATGACGCTTTTGTCTAGAATTAGCGGGCTATTGCGCGATATTGTGCTCTCTTATTTGTTCGGCGCGTCGGCTGTAGCGGATATGTTCTTCGTGGCTTTTCGCATCCCTAATCTCTTTCGTCGCTTATTCGCTGAAGGCGCGTTCAGCCAGGCCTTTGTGCCGGTGTTGATGCAATACAAATCTAAAGGTCACAACGAGTTAACTTACTTTTTGGCCGGTCTTTCTGGGCTCTTTGGTATTGTTCTGATTGGTTTTGTGGCTTTGGGGGTGATTTTTGCCTCGGGGCTTACAGCTTTATTTGCGCCGGGCTTCATAGATCACCCTGAGCAGTTTTCGGCCACAACAGAATTGGTCCGCATCACTTTTCCTTATTTGGCCTTTATTTCATTAACGGCCTTTGCTGGTTCTCTATTGAACGCTCATAACCAATTCGCGTTGCCTG
>CAJWNY010000015.1 GCA_913043815.1 uncultured Gammaproteobacteria bacterium | reverse complement strand
CTAGCACAACGCTTGGACCGAGATGATAAGTTCTTCACAATTCGTTCACGGATATCCATGCAAAGTTGATACATGGATGCAATAAGTGCGGTCAAAACTGACCTTAAACCCCGTATAGAAGAGCTGCTTCTTCACTTGAACGCGACCGGGCAGATAGCAGCCACTGCATTTTTTACAAAGATTTTTGTAGATCTAAATGCAGTCGATGGTGAAGAACAATTACTTGAATTGTTTATTGAGTTGTCTACCACGGCCTTCCTTGGGATACCGTTTGACGAAGTGGCACTGGAGCTTATTGATGACGTTTTGATGAATGCAGAGCAGGTAGCGCAAACATTTTCCGTAGATGGCTCTACTCCTCAGTGATGTTCGTTAGGCTTCGGCTTCATAACGCATTCGCCAGACTCAGTTTTTGGTGGCGATCTTGCAATCGATCTTCTACAGAAGCGCTCTACATTGAAGGGATTCGAAGGGATTTTTGAAAGCACTAAAGTCACTGCAATTTGATGGACCGTTTCAAATGAAGCGCGGCGTCTTGAAAAACCCTACATTTGCGTTCGAGACTTGGGGCACGCTTAACTCCGACCGATCCAACTGCATCCTTATCTTTACCGGTTTATCGCCCTCTGCTCACGCGGCCTCTTCTAATATTGATCCTTCCGCGGGTTGGTGGGAAGACATGGTGGGACCCAACAAGCCTATAGACACCCGCCGCTATTTCGTCATTTGTATGAACTCTTTAGGAAGTTGCTTTGGCTCCACCGGCCCTTCCAGTATTGACCCAGACACCGGAAAACTTTACCGCTTAACCTTTCCAGTTCTAACGGTAGAGGACATTGCCGACACCGCCATCAGCGTGCTTGAACATTATGCTGTGCAGCATTTGCACACGGTGGTAGGCGCCTCTATGGGGGGTATGACGGCGCTAGCCTTTGCGATTAATCACCCAGGCAAAGTCAGTCGTCTTGTCTCAATTTCCTCAGCCGCAAGAAGCTTGCCCTATTCTATTGCCTTACGATCGCTGCAAAGGGAAATTATTCGTAAAGATCCGCTTTGGGACAATGGTCGGTATTTGTTGGCAGACCATGGCCCGGTGACTGGTATGCGACTGGCGCGAAAGCTGGGCATGATCAGCTATCGGTCTAGTGAGGAGTGGAGCGAAAGATTTGGGCGCGAACGGGCATTGGGTTTCACAGACGAAGACAGTCCGTTTGGTATTGATTTTGAGGTTGAATCTTACTTAGAAACTCACGCAAATAAATTTATTGGCTCTTTTGATGCTAACTGCTATCTGTATTTATCTCGGGCAATGGACCTGTTTGACGCAGCGGACCATGGTGGTAGCTTATCTAGCTGCTTTGCGAGCCTAAGCCTTGAATCTGCACTAGTCATTGGCGTCTCTACAGATATGTTGTTTCCTATTAGCCAGCAACAAGAGTTAGCCGACGCCCTCGCACAACACGTGGATGAAGTCATATTCAAACCTCTGCCTTCCATGCAGGGGCATGATTCATTCCTTGTCGATATGGACCGTTTTAGACCGGCGATAGCAGAGTATTTTTGACGCTAGGCGAATACGAACTAGTAAATTTCCATAATAGATGCGTCGCAGATCTCACCTATTTGCATGGCCTGATAGCCTAAGTTACTGAGTTTTTCTAAGCACTCAGTTACTTGATGCTGCGGCATTGTTGCCAACATTCCACCTGAGGTTTGCGGATCTACAAGCAGTTGTAGTCTGGGGTCTGCTGCATCAATACCAACAAATTTGTAGTCTTTCAAAACGAGCGCGTTGGCTTTTTGCAAAGAACTGGCAACTCCCTGAAGAACCAAATCTTCAACACCTGGGAGCATGGGGATATCTGCCAATCGTAACTTCACGCCACAACTCGCCCCGCGCAAAATTTCCCCCAAATGGCCAGCGAGGCCGAATCCAGTAACGTCGGTAAGAGCTCCTACTTCATGATCAACCAGCACCTCAATGCTGGGCCAATTACTCTGATCCATTGACGCCAAGCAGGCGCTTGAAAGTCTGCTATCTACCTGCCCGCGCATATCTCCTGCTAACACTACCCCGGTACCCAAAGATTTCGTCAGGATAAGCCCATGGCCAATTTGCGCCGCTGATTTGGTGCTGACCTCGCCAGAGCTAGCGCCCAATACGGTGAGGCCTAAATTCAATTCTGCGCCCTCGGCGGAATGACCACCAGCTAAGACAACATCGTGTGCATTGAGCACATCAACTAATCCGCTCATAAGCTGGAACAGCTCATCTTCCATCATTGGCTCAGACATTAACGGCACGGTAACAAACGCCAACGCCGCCGTGGGTTTTCCCGCCATAGCAAAAATGTCGTTAAGACTATGGTGAGCTGCTATGCGACCGAATAGGTACGGATCGCTGACCATACTGCGAAACCCGTCTACTGTGGCTAGGATTGTTGGCCCTGCGTTGATCACTTCTGCTGCATCATCGCCAATGCCCAACTTCAAATTTACCGAAGATTGTGTCGGTAAGCGCGCTAGCACCCGGCGCAGAGGGTCAGCCGCTAGCTTTGCACCGCATCCGCCACAGCGCATCAAATCATCGGGCAGATGCTTAGACAGCGCACTAGGCAGCCTAAAAACTGGCGACTGCATAACCGGTAGATTATTGAACCGGCGCATAAATCTTTTGTCGATCCACTGTTTCAGCCGCCACCAGATTCGGCCCCGTGTTGCCAACGGGCCCCAAGAGGCTATAGCAGTATCATCGCCACAGCCGATTAAATTAAGGTGATAACGTCGAGGGCGAAATTGACTCTTTGCCCCAGCTAGACTTAGCCCTTGGATAGCCAAACCCAGATTTTCGGCCAAAATAGGCCCAGCACGCACGGCATAAACCCCCGCCTTAGGGCGCTCCTGATCGACCAAGTGAGCCACGTCGCCCGCGGCAAAAATATGCGGATGAGAGAGACTACGAAGGCGGTTATCTACACGTAAAAATCCCCGTTCGTCCTTCTCTATTCCAGAAGCCTGCAACCATTGCGGAGCACGAACATCAGTGACCCAAAAAACATGGTCTGCACGAATAACCCTGCTCGAAGACTGCAATTTTAAGCTAAAAGTATCATCCGTTGTACTTGCCTCTTCTGCCGCGAGGCGGTCACTGACATAGTCGATTTTTTTCTCCGCTAAAGCAGCTTTAAGCTGTTTTACAGCGCCGGAGCCTTGTCCTGGAAGCAAACTAGGACCTACGAGGTGTATGCATGTATCAGTGGGAAGACTCGCCCTAAAAGATAGGGCTAATTCTGCCCCTCCTGCCCCAGCGCCAATAATAGCTATGCTGCTCGCAGAATTGCTGTTGGCGTGAATGCTCTTTTTTATCTCAACCCATTCGGGAATGAACTTCTTCAGCGGTTTTACTCGAATGCCTTGGCCCATTACTGGAGCCTGTTCTGCGCCACAATTTAGGGACAAAACATCAAACCGTAAACTTGGACGTTCAGCCAACGCAACGGTGTTTTCAACTGGGTCTATCCCAGTAACTCGTGCGCATACTAATCGTGCCTTGGCAATGACGCACAATGGCCCCAGAGCAATGTTAATTTCTTTTTCACTATAAGCCCCCGATATATAGCCGGGCAACATGCCTGAATAAGGAGAATCAGCGCTTTCAGAAATGAGGGTGATTCGAATACCAGGCAATGGGTTCATAGCAAAGTTTTTCAACACTTGAACATGACTATGACCGCCGCCAATGAGTACCAAATCACGAAGAACGGG
This sequence comes from uncultured Gammaproteobacteria bacterium, assembly GCA_913043815.1. Taxonomy (GTDB): domain Bacteria; phylum Pseudomonadota; class Gammaproteobacteria; order Pseudomonadales; family Azotimanducaceae; genus UBA4421. The sequence continues at coordinate 38,993 of CAJWNY010000015.1, read as the reverse complement.
AATCTCATATTGCATCAGGGACCTAAGAATACGTTTTTAGAGTGTCTAATTTAAACACAAACTAGGGCCTTTCATTGCACTTTGAATCAACCTGAGGGGACATTTATGCTTTGTCTGAATTGGTTTTGTCCCATCTAGATAGTTCAGCGCACAGCAAGCAGTGGATGAACGAGCACACTACCAAACAGCAAATCTCAGTGCTTGATTAAGCAATACCTCGATCCTGCAAGTCCGTTATTTCTTGGGCCGAGTAACCCACCTCTGCCAAGACCTGCGCTGTGTGCTCGCCCATTTCAGGTGCCTTGACCATATTTTTTGTTTTTAGTCCATCTATGTTCAGAGGGTGCTTAATCACTAACGGCATATCTACACCGTCAGGCGGAGCAAAGGCCATATTATTTGCGAGCACCTGTGGATCTGTGGGCAGGTCTGCCACTTGACCCACTAGGGCAGAGGGCACTCCAATTGCTTGGAATTCGGTCATCCACTGATCAGATGTTTTGTTTTTGATAATTAGGACCATTTCTTCTGCCAGTTGGGCACCATAATCTATCCGCGCATCTGAAGTAGCGAAGCGTTCGTCTAGCAACAGATCTGGGCGCCCCATGGCAGCGAACATAAGATCCACCTCTTCGTCAGTGCGAACCATACTAAACTGCAACCAACGCCCATCTGCGGCCTCATACATGCGTCTCGCAAACAGCCTGGGTTGGCTGGCATAGTAGTCCGTGAAATCCGCCTCAGCGAAAGCACCTTGTGCAATACATGAGGCTGACCAGATACCGTTGGCTAGCAACGATGTATGTACATGGCTGCCCTCGCCTGTTTGCTGACGCTTAAATAACGCAGTGAGAATAGATGCATACAGGCTTACGGAGGTAGGGTGATCACCCATACCAGGTAACGCGGGCGCGGGCGGTGCCCCGGGCGAGCGCACCAAATCCATCAGTCCTGAACGCGACCAGTACGCCACAAGGTCGAAGCCCTCGCGATCCCGTTCCGGCCCTGACTCACCGTAGGCAGTCAGAGATGCATAAATCATTTGGGGGTTCAGTGGTGCCAGATCCTCAAAACTCAGCTGCCAAGCGCGGCGCATAGGATGGGGTAGGTTGGTGACGTAGATGTCACATTCTTTCACCAACTTCAGCAGAATTTTTCGGCCTTCATCTGATTTGAGGTTGAGTGTGATTGAACGCTTATTGCGATTGTCCATTTCCCAAGCGTAGTTTTCTGAGTGAGTGGGCGTTGAGGCCATTCCTGCAAAAGCTCTATAGCCATCGCCTATTTCCGGCGCTTCTACCTTAATTACCTGAGCGCCGTAGTCAGCCAAAATAGTTGAAGCCACTGGACCTGCGATCCAGCTGCCCATGTCTAGCACCTTCAGACCGGAAAAAAGAAAATCATCGCTCACTGCTACCTTCTCCTATTTATTCCTCAACTTTAAGTCTCAACCTTTAATACCATATTGATGGGCAGAGCCACTTAACCGGCTAAAAAATACGCTAGGTGGTTTAGTGCTTGGTCCATGCAGATTAAGTCTTATCGTAGCCTCGACAGTCAGTTATACCCTATCCACATGGACCTATTTGCGAACCAAGCTATCTAGGCATCGCCCATAGCCTCATTCCAATCTGCGACCTGTTCAACCGAGGCTAACAAAGCAGCCGTTTCACCTTCAATAGTCACTGACTCAATCACATCACCCTGTGCGATTTCGTTGACTATGTCTTGATCTGCGTCACTCTGCACAGCTCCAAAAATAGTATGCGCGTCATCTAACCAAGGTGTGGCTACATGGGTAATAAAAAACTGCGAACCGTTGGTGCCGGGACCCGCATTGGCCATAGAAAATTTACCCGGCGCGTCGTGTCGAAGAGACGCCACAAACTCATCCGCGAAGCGGTAACCTGGGCCGCCAGTACCGGTGCCTTGTGGGCAGCCGCCTTGAACCATGAAATCTGGAATTACTCTGTGAAAACCAATGCCGTTATAAAATCCACGCTCAACTAAATTCACGAAATTGGCAACGGTCATAGGGGTTTTTTCTGGGTATAGATCTAACCTAATTGTGCCTTTGCTCGTTTCCATTACTGCTACCAGTGACATAAATCACTCCTTTATTTTAATTATCAATCGTCTTTTATTATTCGTCTTGTATTGTTGGCGCCTGCCCTGCAAAGCGACGGGCGGATAATCGATCCCACCTTAATTTAGCTTAATCCAACGTGAGTCAAGAACCACGGAGTAATATACCGCCGCTCTACATCATTCAACGTGACACTTTATACCAGTGCGCTGGTCGGCAATACTGAAAACTAAATTTTGTCTCACTCAACCATCCTAAAATGACGCATTAACGCTCAGCACTAGATTCTAAGAGTTACTTTGTAAAAATTGCAAAGCGTGTTTTAGACCTAGATCTATCGCAGCCCCCTCTTTCCACTCTTCGATCAATTGCGCGTTCGGCGCTAACGCTGCTAGGTGTTTTGAACTTAAATTGGGATGATAAATGTCGTCCCCCGCAAAAACCAACATAGGCGTTTGGCACTGCCTTATAAAGGTGTCTTCTACGCAAAATAGCGGCAACTCATTGTCGAACATAGCTCGCCTCAGAGACGCCATAGCCTGTGGACTAAAGTCGTCTGACTTTTCGGCCAGAAGGTCTCTGGCCCACATGTCGTACATGGCGAAGAAGATCTCTCGATTATCATCCCTCCCTATCGTCTGCAAAACCAATGCCGAGGTAATTCGCTCAGGGGCATGTTTAATGAGGTTAAGAATATACGGTCCACCAATACACATCCCGGCGACATGAAATTGATCGATTCCTAAATGGTCCATAAGAGCTAGCTGATCTGCCGTGTAGGTGTCCCAATTGTCTCCTACTGCAACCGGCGCAACAGAGTTACCAGCATTGCGCTGATCCATGGCAATGACCCGATACTGACCTTGCAGTGCATCAATTGGGTTCCAGGGTCCGTGGTGCCACATAGAAATGGCCGAGCGCATGCCGCCCGGGGCAATCAACAACAGCGGAGTGCCCTCCCCATACTCTTTGAAATGTATCTTTATATCGCCCCGAGTAAACGTTGGCATTGCTCTTCCCCCTTTTCTTATGTAACTCTGCTTAATGCTCTAACCAAGGTGGCTCAAACCCTCTGCGAATATTAATCAACGATTTGCATGCGATATAAGTAAGCGCAGGCAAAAAAAACCAGTTCTGAAGAACTGGTTTTTTCACTACACAAGGCTTATAAAAACCCTTAGTGCGTGTGCACTACTACTTGCAAATCAGTGAAGCCGTGGACAAAGTTTGAAGGGACCAGGACTGGATCGCCGATAACCTCAACCATATGAAAACGCTTTTGAATTTCTTCCCAAAGAATTTTTATCTGCATCTCCGCAAGTCGGTTACCCATGCAGCGATGAATACCAAAGCCAAAAGACAAATGCTGACGAGCACGGTCTCTGTCAATAATAAATTCGTTAGGCTTGTCAATGGCACGCTCATCACGGTTACCCGAGATGTACCACATAACAACCTTGTCGCCGGCATTAATGGTCTTACCACCTAAGACATAGTCTTTGGTGGCCTTGCGACGCATATGGGCAAGCGGTGTCTGCCAGCGTATAATTTCAGAAACCATTGATGGAATAACCGTGGGGTCATTGCGTAATTTAGCATATTCACCTGGGTTCTGATTCAGAGCTAATACGCCACCTGTCATAGAATTTCGTGTGGTGTCGTTGCCTCCGACAATCAGCAGAATAAGGTTGCCCAAATATTCTTGCGGACTCATGTCTTGAGTTGCGTCACCGTGGGCGAGCATAGAGATCAGATCATTAGACAAACCTTTTTTTGCGCGCTCTTCCCACAAATTGGTAAAGTACGCCAAACACTCAAGCAATTCTTCCTGACGCTGCTCTTCGCTCTCAACGATGCCTGTTTCGGGACCGCCCGTGGCCACGTCGGACCAGCGCGTAAGTTTACTTCTGTCTTCAAAAGGAAAGTCAAACAACGTTGCCAACATCTGAGTAGTCAGCTCAATAGATACTTTTTCTACCCAGTTAAATTGTTTGCCAACTGGCAAGCCATCTAAAACCTTTTGGACTCGTCCACGAATGGTGCTTTCCATATTCTTCAGATTCTTTGGCGCCACAGAGCCTTGAACAGTCATACGCTGCTCATCGTGTTTGGGTGGGTCCATTGCAATAAACATAGGCAGTGGAAAGTCTTCTTCTGGATCTATAATGGTAATGGCAGGATCTGACGAGAAGCTCTGCCAGTTGGCTTCCACTTCCATAATGTCAGCAAAACGAGTTACTGACCAATACGGTCCAAACTCAGAATCTTTACAGAAGTGAACTGGTGCCTCGTCGCGCAGACGAGCGAAATAGTCCCATTTGCGGTCCTGTACCCATAACTCACGCTGGCTGACGTCGATGTCCTCTAAGGCTACGTTTTTAGCTTCGTAATCTATCATTTGTAGAACAGTTGCTTCACTCATTAGAATTGAAACTCCGGTAAGTCAACAGTAAGTCCATCATGGATTTCTCCCACTTCGATCTGACAAGCCAGACGAGAGTTAGCCTCCCTTTCTGGGTTAAGGTCTAACATAGAGTCTTCGGCGTCACTGGGTGAGCCGACTTTTTCTAACCACTCAGCTTTAACCATAATGTGACATGTTGCACAGGAACATTCGCCACCACAGTCAGCGTCAATGCCCGGAACCAAGTTATCCAACGCAATCTGCATAAGAGATTTACCAACCTCTGCCTCCACGCTGTGTTCAATACCGTTGTGTTCAATGAAAGTAACCGTAGCCATGTATTCCCCCTAGAAAAATATTAGATAAAACGTTTGGCGATAAGTTAACTAAAGGCTTGGAAGCTAGCAATATGTATTTCGGACATTTCGCATCACTTGAGGAAGTTAGAGAAAACAGAGGTCTTCAGAACATCAGAGCATTATAGGTTACCGTACTATATCTTACCTCACCACCGTATCTGCGCACCTAGAGAAGGTAAACGCAGCCAAAAATACTAGGAAATGAGACCGTTAATGGCTTGGGCTAGAGCGACGTCTTTTTTAGTCACGGTGTTTCCAGCGTCATGACTGGTTAACTCTATAGTCACGCGGCTGTAAACATTGGACCAGTTGGGGTGGTGGTCAGCTTTCTCGGCCAGCAATGCAACTTTGGTCATGAAAGCGAAAGCGTTAGAGAAATCAGTAAAGACAAAGTCTCTACATAATTTATTATTGATGTGCTCCCAGCCAACGACTTTGAATTGCTCTGCTGACATCGACAGTTTCCGTACTCACCTTGCAATTGTAGCGCAATATTTTAAGAGCAAATTGGTGGAGCCAGGGAGGATCGAACTCCCGACCTCTTGAATGCCATTCAAGCGCTCTCCCAGCTGAGCTATGGCCCCGGAACAGCGGCTAATGGTAGGTAGCTAATGCCTACCTGTCAAACGTCCATTGGGTTAATTGCGTTAATCTTGTCTAAATTCCAGTTTTTGGTATTCCTTATCAAGGCGCTTACGCTCTTTACCGGAAACCACAAAGACTTCCAACGCATCGCGCAGACGCCCAAGGCTCAATGGCGCACCTAGGAAAATCAAAGAGTCAAACAGAGGCAACGAAACACCACGGCCGCTTATCGCTATAAATAGTGGAAAGAGAAAATCTCGCACTTTCATACCACACGCATCAGCTAAAGATTGTGTGGTGGTATAAATCTCTTCTCGCTGCCAGCTGCGCATTTCTTCAAACGCACCGAGAGTATGATGAATGACTCTAACCATTTGCTCTCTCTCAAGCGACTTGTGCTGAAAATCATCCGGACTCAACGTGCGTCGTTCGCCGACAAGATAATCGACCATTGGCACCAAGTCCGATAGCCGCTCTGCACGCTCTTGGACCATTGGAATCAATTGTTTAAGCCGCTCGGGATTAAGCATCCAATCGCCCACTCGCTGGGCATACTCATCTACCGATAGCGCCCTTAGATACTGGCTGTTCATCCATTTCAGCTTAGTCTGATCAAAAATTGGACCACCGGTAGATATACGATCAACGTCGAAAGCTTCCACCATGGCTTGACGAGTAAAAATTTCTTCCTCACCTGGCATAGACCAACCCATAAGACTCAAGTAGTTGAGTAACACTTCGGGTAAATAACCCATGTCGCGATAGTAAGTAATACTTGTTGGGTTTTTACGTTTTGAAAGCTTACTTTGATCCGGATTGCGCAATAAAGGCAGGTGAATCATCTCTGGCACGTTCCAACCAAAATATTGGTACAGCAAAATATGCTTCGGCACTGAATTGAGCCACTCTTCACCGCGCAGAATATGCGTGATCTCCATGAGATGATCATCGACCACAACCGCCAGATGGTATGTAGGCATGCCATCAGCTTTAACCAGAACCTGCATATCAATCTGCGTGAATGGAATTGATATTTCGCCGCGCAAGCGGTCCTTGAAAGTACACTGGCCTTCGCTGGGCACCTTCATTCGCACAACATGTTCTTCCCCAGCAGACAAGCGCGAGGCAACGTCCCCGGCCTCTAGGCCGATGCAATGGCCATCGTAGCGGGTAGTTTCTTTATTTACTTGTTGCTGTGAACGCACTTCATCAAGACGCGCCTTACTGCAAAAGCAGTGAAATGCATGCTGACCTTCCAAGAGCTGTTGCACATATTCTTTATAGATATCTTTGCGTTCGCTTTGACGATACGGGCCATGTGGTCCGCCCTTGTCAGGACCTTCATCCCAATCAAGACCAAGCCATTCAAGGGATTCGAATATGGACTGCTCAGACTCGGCAGTACTGCGAACCTGGTCTGTATCTTCAATACGTAATATAAATTCGCCACCTACATGGCGTGCAAATGCCCAATTAAAGAGCGCCATGTAGGCCGTACCTACATGAGGATCACCGGTGGGCGATGGCGCTATCCGTGTGCGTACTTTTTGGCTAGTCAAATGCCTAAAAGCCCATCTTCACAACGTCTTCAGGAATTAGCGGATAAGATATACCAGCTAACGATTGAGTCACTCTAACCACTTGGCAAGCGTAGCCGAACTCGTTGTCATACCAAACATATAGTACAACTCGATTATCTTTAACAATAATGGCTTCGCCATCAACTATGCAGGCATGCCGATTACCGACCAGATCTGAGGACACAACTTCTGGTGATGTGGTAAAATCGATTTGGCGTTGTAGAGAGCTATGCAATGCAGCATTACGCAGAAATTCTCTGATTTCTTCCTCAGAGGTTTCTCGGCTCAAAGTAAGGTTAAGAATAACTAACGATACATTTGGTGTGGGTACACGAATAGCATTGCCAGTCAATTTACCTTCTAATTCTGGTAGCAATTTCACAACTGCCGATGAAGCACCGGTTTCGGTGATTACCATGTTTAAGGGTGCACCACGGCCACGACGGTTTTTCTTGTGATAGTTATCAATCAAATTTTGGTCGTTGGTATAAGAATGCACTGTCTCCATGTGACCATCAACAATCTCGAAGTTGTCGTTCATGGCTTTAAGTACTGGGACGATGGCGTTGGTAGTACAACTACCCGCCGCTAGTACGTGATCTTCATCGGTGATGTCTCGAGTATTCAGCCCAGAAACAATATTCTTGACTGAACCCTTGCCAGGCGCAGTCAGCAACACGCGCTTTGCGCCTTTAGATTTCAGGTGCTGTGACAAGCCATCTTTATCGCGCCAAACACCGGTGTTATCAATAATAATGGCGTCATCAATACCGTAGTCTGTGTAATCGATTTTGGCAGGGTCCGAGGCATAAATAACGCGAATAACATTGCCGTTGGCAATAATACATTCGTTTTCTTCATCAACTCGAATAGTGCCTTGAAAACTGCCATGAATAGAATCACGACGCAATAAGCTGGCGCGCCTGACGATATCATCGTCACTGCTCTTGCGCACAACAATAGCACGCAGGCGCAATTGTCCTCCGCCGCCGGTTTTTTCAATAAGCAGTCTCGCAAGCAAACGACCAATGCGGCCGAAGCCGTAAAGGACAACGTCCTGAGGCTTTGCTATTGGCGGCGCTTTCACACCAATAACAGACTTACATTCACGAATGACAAAGTCTTCTGCAGTAGTAGCCTCAACCTCAACCTCAGCCATAAATTTAGTAGCCATCTTGCCTAAATCTATATGGCATGGACCGAGATTTAATTTGGAAATGGCTTCAAGAACAGGATAAGTTTCAAATTCCGAAAGCTCATTCTGCTCGACTTGACGAACATAGCGGTGAGCTTTCATCAACTGAGTTACGCTTTGGTTGTGCAAAGCACGCCCATAACAATAAACCACGATATTATTACGGTATAGCCGGCCGATCATAGGGATCATGCCCTCGGCTAGGGCTTCTCGTTCTTTCCAGTCAGGAAAATAGTCCTCTAGGCTGGGTAAACTCACGTCGTCTCCTTCTAATCCAAGCAATATTTAGCAATTCGCGGCTGATGATTTAGCCACAAGTGAAACTGAGCGATTTCTTCGAGATTATAAGACCAGCCTATCTATAGATGCTTGTGGTACAGCCTTCACAAATAGGGTCAGAGGAGGATCAGAGGGACAAAGGGTTCGTGACTGTTTTTTAAACACAGCTGTCACCCTGAAAGATAAGAATCTGTCCCGCTAATACCCCTAAGTTCTTAAGGAAATGACGAACTCACGCTCAGCGCGGCGGGAGTTTATCATCAGAATTGCCGGGATTATAGAATCCCGGCAGCAATACTTAGCGATAGTTATCGATAACGTTGATTTAGGGCTGCTAAGGTATCACTTCCAGGGCATAAATCAGCCTCAGTCAGCTCATTCAGTGGACGGCTGACCGTGTCCATAATGTCATGACACTCAACAGCATCTGGATTTACATACAACAGCCCTGTTACCACTTCACCCTTCTCCTGCATTCGCTGCACGTAATTGAGCGCGCCCACCCGGTCATAAGGGTCGTAGTCGGCATCAACCTTATATAGTTGTAGCGTAGAACCATCAGGCATAGATACATCTTCGCGAGTGCCCTCAGCGTAGTCCGCTGTAACTTCGTCGTGTGTCATGATCAGGTCCGCATCCATAACATTATGAATATGATCACGCACAAACTCATAGCTCTTCGTAGAACCGGAATGGTTGTTAAAGGCTACACAGGGTGAGATAACGTCAATAAAGGCCATGCCTTTATGCATCAGAGCCGCCTTAATCAGTGGCACTAATTGCTTTTTATCGCCTGAAAAGCTCCGCGCGACAAAGCTTGCACCAATTTGCAAAGCGCTGCTGACCAAATCGATCGGTTCGTAAAGATTAGGCACACCTTTCTTACTGGTTGAACCTTTGTCATTGGTCGCGGAAAACTGGCCTTTGGTCAACCCATAGGTGCCATTGTTATCTACCAAATAAAGCATGTTTATGCTGCGGCGTACAATGTGTGCAAATTGACCAAAGCCAATAGACGCACTGTCACCATCTCCCGAGACACCCACACCTATAAGGTCTCGGTTGGCCAAATTGGAACCGGTCATAACACTGGGCATTCGGCCATGCACCGAGTTAAAGCCATGACTTTTATTAAGAAAGTAACTTGGCGTCTTAGATGAACACCCAATCCCTGACACTTTCGCAAATCTATGCGGAGGTAGCGACAATTCAGCACAAGCTTGCACAATAGCTGCGCTTACAGAGTCGTGGCCACATCCAGCGCACAGCGTAGACACTGAGCCCTCATAATCACGCCGCGTAAGGCCTATTTCATTAACGGGTAGCTTCGGGTGATGAACCCTGGGTTTAGCAACAAATGTCATGATTGCACCTCTGTCACTCGGGACAATTTATTCTCAATGTAGTAATCGGAAATTTGTTCGGTAATGGTATCCGCAGAGATAGATAACCCCGCGTAATAAAGCACCGAAATCAACTTAGCTGGATTGGTTTGCAATTCATTGATCAGCAACAAGCGCATTTGACCGTCCCGATTTTGCTCTGCAACAAATACCAGATCGTGGGAGGCAATAAACTGCTCCACTTGGTCGCCAAAAGGAAATGCGCGTACCCTGCAGGTGTCCATATGGATGCCACTTTCTGCCAAGTTATCTAACGCCTCTGGCATGGGTAGCGCCGTAGTACCATAATATAAAACTCCTACCGAATGGCCCAAATTTGCAATCCGTGCTTCTGGAACCATAGTTCGGGCGGTTTGCCATTTCTTTTGCAAACGTTCCATATTGCGTTGGTAGACTGCACCAGACTCGGTATAGACAGCAAATTCGTCTCGCGAGGTACCGCGAGTAAAAAACGCACCCTTCTCTGGGTGGGTGCCGGGATAAGTTCGATAACCTATGCCGTCGCCGTCTACGTCTAGGTAACGCCCAAAAACCTCCACCTCGTCTAAATCTTTAGCGGATAAAACTTTACCTCGGTCATAACGTCGGCTGTCGTCCCACTCAAAAGGGTCACTTAGATTGTCGTTCATGCCCAGTTCTAAATCGCTGAGCACCATAATTGGTGTCTGCAAACGGTCGGCTAAATCTAAGGCTTGCACAGCAAAGTCAAAGCACTCCTTGGGTGTAGAAGGAAATAACAAGGGGTGCTTTGTATCACCATGGGATGCGTAAGCTGCGCCAATCAAATCTCCTTGCTGGGTACGCGTAGGCATACCCGTAGATGGACCGGACCTTTGAATATCCCAGATCACCGCAGGTATTTCAGCAAAATAAGCCAAACCAAGAAATTCGGACATTAAAGAAATGCCTGGGCCACTGGTTGCTGTAAAGGAGCGCGCGCCATTCCAAGCCGCGCCAATAACCACACCAATAGCGGCTAACTCGTCTTCTACTTGTAAGAAGGCAAATTTCTTTTGGCCCGTCTCTTTGTCGATGCGCAGGACATTACTGTGATTCTCAAAACTCTCGGCCACGGAGGTAGAAGGCGTAATTGGGTACCAGGCGCAGACAGTTGCGCCGCCATAAACACTGCCCAAACCAGCGGCATCATTACCGTCAATCATAATGCGATCACCTACCGCGTCAGACCGTCTGACTTGCAAAGGTAGTGGCGCATTGAGATACCTCACCGCGTAATCACGGCCTAATTCCAAAGAGCGAATATTCGGCTGTATAAGCGCATCTTTGCCTTTGTACTGGGTAGACACCATGCCTGTAATAACATCAAATTCAATGTTCAATAAGCCGGCCAATGCACCCAAATAAGCAATATTTTTAAACAAACTGCGCTGTTTAGGGTCCGTGAATTCTGGCAGCATCATGGCGGCGATAGGAATGGCTATTTCATGAATGTCATCCCGCCTAAGCGCTTTAGCCAAGGGCTTCGAGTTGTCATAAAGCAAATAGCCACCAGGTGAGATGCTAGCAACGTCTTCAACTAACGTTTCTGCATTCATCGCAACCATGATGTCTACACCTTCACGGCGACCTAAATAGCCTTTCTCACTAACTCTTACTTCAAACCAAGTTGGTAGACCTTGAATATTTGACGGAAAGATGTTTCTGGTAGCAACAGGAATACCCATGCGAAAGAGCGCTTTAGCGAACATGCCGTTAGCACTAGCGGAGCCGGAGCCATTAACATTAGCGAAGCGGATAACGAAATCGTTGTACTTTATACTCATTCTGCATATGATCCCAGCTGAGGAACATGCACAATTGAACGCTGCATATCCCATGCGTTTGTCGGACACCGCTCAGCGCACAGACCACAGTGCAGGCAGACGTCTTCGTCTTTCACCATCACCCGAGTGGTCTTGAGCACATCTGAAACGTAAATGTCTTGTTCCTTATTATCAGCCGGCGCCATCAGTTGCATACGCAACGGCTCTTCGTCTTCATTGGCAACGAATGAAATGCAGTCCATTGGACAAATATCTACACAGGCATCGCACTCAATGCACAAAATTTCGGTAAATACCGTTTGCACATCGCAGTTTAAGCAGCGTTGCGCCTCTTTCTCAGCCAACACTTGGTCAAAGCCCAGTTCCACTTCAACCCGGATATTCGTCAGCGCAGTCTTCTCTTCATTTAATGGCACGATATGGCGGCTAGCAGCGTTGTGCTCCGCATCATAGGCCCACTCATGTACGCCCATTTTGGTCGAAATAAGATTGACACCCTCTGGCGGGCGGTCAGCAATAAGATCCTGATCTTCGCAGAAAAGGTGAATGCTGATCGCTGCGCGGTGAGCGTGAGCTGATGCCCAGATAATATTCTCAGGGCCAAAAGCGCTGTCACCACCAAAAAAAACTTTGGGGTTTGTGGTTTGCAGTGTGACTTCGTCCAATGTGGGACAGTCCCACTTATCAAACTCGATACCCAGATCTCTTTCAATCCAAGGGCAATGATTGTCCTGACCAATAGCCATAAGCACATGATCTGCTTCTATAAAGACATCAGGTTCACCACTGGGTTCGTACCTTAGCCGGCCGTCTTCGCCTTTAACTGGCGTAACACACTCAAAAAGCACGCCTTGTAGCTTGCCGTCTTTGTGCACAAATTCTTTTGGTGGACGGTTATTAATAATTGGAATGCCTTCGCGCATGGCATCATCTTTTTCCCACTCAGAAGCTTTCATCACTTCAAATGCAGATCGCACAACAACGCTTACAGATTCGGCACCCAAACGCAGTGACGTTCGGCAACAATCCATTGCAGTATTGCCGCCACCCATAACAATGACTTTGCCTTTGATTTCAGTGATGTGGCCAAACGCAACACTAGATAACCAATCAATACCAATATGAATGTGCTTGTCAACTTCCTCTCGACCTTTCAGCTCTAGGTCTCGGCCTCGTGGCGCTCCTGTGCCGACAAAATAGGCATCGAAATTCATATCCATCATCGCTTTCATGCTGGTGATTTCTTGACCAAAATGACAATGCACGCCCATATCTAGAATACGATCTACTTCTTCATCGAGCACCCTTTCGGGCAGTCTAAACGCAGGAATTTGACTGCGCATAAAACCACCGCCCTTTTTATCCTGCTCAAATAAGTGCACCTCATAACCCAACGGCAAAAGATCTCGTGCAACTGCTAGAGAAGCAGGGCCTGCACCAATGAGCGCAATTCTTTTGCCATTTTTCTCAGTTGGCACCTGAGGCATAAAAGCCGTAACGTCGCCCTTATTATCAGCTGCAACGCGCTTTAACCGACAAATGGCTACCGGCGTTTCTTCGGTTCTTACTCTGCGGCAAGCAGGCTCGCAGGGACGGTCGCATGTTCGGCCTAAAACGCCGGGGAAAACATTTGAGTCCCAATTAAGCATATACGCTTCGGTGTAGCGCTCTTGTGCGATTAACCTTATGTACTCTGGTACTGGTGTGTGCGCTGGACACGCCCACTGACAATCCACTACTTTGTGAAAGTAGTTCGGATCAAAAATATTGGTTGGTTCCATAAATTCCCCATCGCCCCGTTTCTGCGCGGCTATAGATTTCCTATAACCTCTACTGGATATACCCCTCACGGCTTCATGATTTCATAGCCACACTTTGTTTATAAATTGTGACTACTAAATCCCTTGCCACTTTCTCTATAAAAATAAATGACCACCGGACTTTAGCTTAGGGATAATGGGAACGCCAGCACCTAGTGCGCCCACTAATAATTACGCTCAATGGATTAATTAAGCCTTTTTTCATCTTCTTAAGCGTCAAAACTTTAACCCGTCGGGGAAGCAGGTAGAATGAAGCCACTCCATCGTTACTAATGATGCTTGTAAGATCGATTCAGGCGTTAATAGCTCCGGATAAGATCGTAATAAAATAGAGGATCTTTTGAATAAGAGGCCCTCTAAAAAAGAAGTCCTTTGAACAAGAACACTATAAAATACTGTGCGGATAAATATCACGCCAATTTAGACCACCCCAATGTTGAGGGTTCGGGATGCGAGGCCGATATTGAAAACACTGGCAGGTCATCTTGGGCTAATGGGCCAAGATGGCTTGTATAGCCGGAAATAAAAACTATGCATGCAGCTCAAATTTATTTTGTGCTGGGTTCTTGTGCTTGGGAAATAAACTGATCGGGAACCAACACCCGCAGAAACATACAAATGGATTTTAGAATTGCGCCAATTGATTTTTGATTCGACAACTGAAGAACTAGTACCTGGGAAAGACGGCGACAAATTAAGCTGGAACGGTCTTAGTGGTTCAGCGGAAATTCTTGCCGTAACAGAACTTGCCCAAGCGAGCGACAACCTTGTGGTGGTCATCACCGCAGATTCTTTAGGCGCAGAACGTTGGACAAACGGCATCAACTACTTTGCTAGTAATACGGGAGAAGACACTGATAGCCTCGATGTATTGCGCTTCCCAGATTGGGAGACCCTGCCGTACGATGTTTTCTCGCCTCATCAAGATATCATTTCCGAAAGATTGTCGTCATTGTCACAACTACAAGAAAAGTTGAAAGGTGTTCTTACAGTGCCAATCAGCACGTTGTTGCAGAAAGTTGCACCCACCACTTACCTGGGTGGAGCCTGCTTCAATCTTGCTTGTGGACAGACATACGATGTTTCACAACAACGACTCATCCTAGAGTCCGCAGGCTATCAAAGTGCAGACATGGTGGTTGAGCGCGGGCAATATGCAGTGCGCGGATCCTTGGTTGACATTTTCCCTATGGGTAGCGAACTACCAGTACGCATAGACCTTCTTGACGACGAAATAGATACCCTTAGAACATTTGATCCAGAAACCCAGAGAACGGTTCAGCAAATAAAAGAGCTAAACCTGCTGCCGGCGAAAGAGTTTCCATTTGACGATGCTGCGATCGCTCGATTTCGAGACCGCTGGCATTCCATTTTTAATGTGGATGTTAGGCGTTGTAGCGTGTACCAAGATGTCAGCAGTTATATTGCGCCAAATGGTATTGAGTATTATCTACCCTTATTTTTTGAAAAGTTAGACAGTCTGTTCGACTACCTCCCAAAGAATGCCATTTTTGTTCTCGAAAGCGGTTCCATAACAGCAGCAGCCACCTACCTTACCGAAGTTGAGGGGCGCTACGAGTCACTTCGTTACGATATTGAAAGGCCAATATTAGAACCAGCAACCCTTTACTTGGCTGCAGACGAGCTACGGCAAAACCTCAACAAAGGTAAACGCATTTTCCTCAACGCTCCTGATCCTAAACATACAGTAGAGTTTGCAACTAAGGCGTTACCCGACTTGCATATAAATGCCCGCTTAGCTGAACCCAGCCATGCGTTGCAGCAATTTTTACTTGGCAGCCAGAAACCTGTCCTGTTTATCGCCGAGTCTGCCGGGCGCAGAGAGGTGTTTGATGCGTTGCTGCGCAAAAGCTCTATTCAAACCCGCAATGTAACCTCCTTCGAAGAGTATTTAGACAGTGATGCCCACTGCATTGGTGTCTCGCCAATTATCGAAGGCCTGCTTATTGATGACGCAATTATCATCACCGAGAACGAAGTTTTGGGTAAGCGACCCACTGAAGGCAAGAAAGACAACAACCGCAAGGTAATAGACCCAGACCAGATTGTCAGAAACTTAACGGAATTGTCTATGGGTTCGCCGGTAGTGCACATCGAGCACGGCGTTGGCCGCTACCTAGGCCTGGAGACACTGCAAATTGATTCCGCCGACTATGAATTTTTGATGCTGGGTTACGCTGGCGGAGCAAAGCTTTATGTCCCTGTGACATCACTACACTTGATTGGCCGCTATGCTGGCGCCGATGAAGAGCACGCGCCCTTGCACCGACTGGGCTCCGATCAGTGGGATCGAGCAAAACGCCGAGCGGCTGAAAAAGTGATTGACGTAGCTGCCGAGCTTTTAGACATCTATGCGCGACGAGAACTGCGTAAGTCTCACAGCCTTAAGCCTAGCGAGAGTGAGTACGCGGCATTTGCCGCAGAGTTTCCATTTGAAGTCACTTCGGACCAACGAGCGGCTATTGAAGAGACGCTAGCCGACATGGCCATGGAACGCGCAATGGATCGACTGGTCTGCGGCGACGTTGGCTTTGGTAAAACAGAAGTCGCAATGCGAGCCGCATTTGCAGCAGTGCAAAGTGGTAAACAAGTGGTCATGTTGGTGCCCACCACTCTACTCGCCCAACAGCATTACGATACGCTGGTAGATCGCTTTGCAAATTGGCCGGTCAACATCGATGTGGCCAGCCGGGCTAAGACAGCGCCAGAAATCGATGCAATTGCTATAAAAACCGCCAATGGCGAAATGGATATCTTGATTGGTACGCATAAATTACTCAGCCCACAGTTTAAATTTAACGACCTTGGCTTGGTCATTGTCGACGAGGAACACCGGTTTGGCGTACGCCAAAAAGAACGCCTGCGCGCCATCCGTGCAGAAGTAGACGTTTTAACTTTAACGGCAACGCCGATCCCCAGAACGTTAAACATGTCGCTAAGTGGCATACGCGACCTGTCTGTTATTGCTACGCCGCCAGCGAAAAGACTGTCTATCAAAACCTTTGTGCAACAACGCAGCGAGCAAAGCGTGCGTGAAGCAATTAGCCGTGAACTGATGCGCGGCGGACAGGTTTTCTTTTTGCATAATGAAGTGCGCTCAATTGAGCAAACGGCTGAAACAATACGCGAACTAGTGCCGGAGGCGCGCGTCGGCATTGGCCACGGTCAATTGCGCAAAAACGAACTAGAAGAAGTCATGAGCGAATTTTATCACCGACGTCTTAACGTACTCGTTTGCTCCACCATTATTGAAACGGGTATCGACATACCCAACGCAAATACTATTATTATTGAACGCGCGGACAAATTTGGCTTAGCTCAATTACACCAGTTACGCGGACGTGTTGGCCGAAGTCATAGACAAGCATATGCCTATTTACTGACCCCTGAACCTAGATCAATGACCTCAGATGCAGTGAAACGATTAGAGGCCATTCAAGCCTCTGGCGAATTAGGTGTTGGCTTTACCCTAGCCACCCAAGACATGGAGATACGCGGCGCTGGAGAACTATTAGGCGATGACCAATCAGGGCAAATTGAGTCGATTGGCTTTTCAATGTATATGGATATGTTGAACCGCGCCGTAAACGCGTTGCGCTCGGGTCAAGTGCCGGATAGAGACATGCCGCTAGAACCCGTCAGCCAAGAAATTAATTTGCATGTACCAACACTGATCCCAGACGATTATCTACCTGATGTGCAAACTCGTTTAATACTTTATAAGCGTATATCCGCCGCCGCGACCCAGTTAGATTTGGATAACCTTCAGATTGAAATCATCGATCGCTTTGGCTTACTGCCTCCCGCCATGAAAAATTTATTCCAAGTCACCGGCCTAAAAATAATTGCGCAAAGTTTGGGTATCATTAAGCTGGACTTGGGCGAAGAACGTGGCAAGTTAGAGTTCAGTAAAACAACTACTGTTGACCCAATGGAAATTGTGAAACTAGTGCAACAGGAAAGTCATACGTTTAAACTTGACGGGGCTTCTACGTTGCGGATAGAAAAAGATTTGGGTGAATTTGCCGCGCGCCTAGAATTTTCTATTAATCTATTCAACCGTTTGGCGCCGAATGTCGCAGCGGCAGCGTAGCGAAAAATTAGAATATGGTATGACACGCGAATATAAATCAAAAACCAAACAAGGGCTTAATAATAACCCTCTTGCGCCATTGACTATCACTTTATCGCTCGCGCTGCTTTTACTTTTGCCTCCCTTTGCTCATTCCGCTAGTGATACTAAACGGCTCCCCAATAACTTTCCTCCAACTTACGCTCAGCTAGAGTTTGATGAATTTGTATCCATCAAGAACCTTGAAGATCTGTTAGAAAAACGCCGGTTTCGAGTGGAGATGATCGTATTTACTCGTTCTGATCAATCCCGCCTAGGTGAAGAACCTCTTTTATTTATTGAGCCAAGAACAGTGCCGAAAAGTATATTCGCCTTGACACATCGTCTCAGCGAAACACAAGGCAGTCTTTATGCCAAAATGAACCGCTACTGCATTGGTTATCCGATTATCGCAACTGAGCCACCACTACCCGAAAAATTAAGGGCGTTACTGAACAAGGAAAACGAACCGGAGCTCTCTCAATGGTATGACGAAGGCATATTGCAGACGGGCCTAACTACGATTCCAGAGTCATTCGATTCTAAGCTAGGCGAAGATTTTTCTTCACTGCCAGAAAATTCGCTGGCGATAGAAACTATACACAGTGAAACTCTTATGGAAGGAACGTTGGGTGCTTTCGAGCAGCGCCAGAACGAATTTTCTACTACGGATGAAGTACTAGGAAACGCAGATTTCGAAATAGAGGCATTAGAGCCAGCAATAGAATTAGTCATTCCCAGCAATATGCCAAGTATTATACCCAGCCCCTACTTAAACTTTATTAGCCAGTTAAGCTTATTCGAAAACGATGTCAAACAAGGCAGTTACCGCGCTATCCCGCCGGAGGATTTTGAACTCGATGAAGAAGCATCCATCCTCGATCGCAATCCCAAGTTTAATCTGGTTCTGCACGAAAGCTGGCAACAGGTAGTGCCGCCGCGTGCAGCGCCACAGCAAATCTACGTTGCAGCAAACAACCCTGCTAACTCCCTTCAAGGTTTGATCAGCGTCACCTTAGGTCGCTATCTGCATTTCACTGGAAAATTGTGGCTTGAGGCACCCGTTGAAGATTATGAGGCAGAACAATTGCTCAGAAGTGGCGATGCTACAAAAACAACGCCGCAATCTGACCTTGAGCAAATGTTAGTACAGGTTGAATCATTTACCGAAGTTCTGAATGAAGGCACGCTCTCAGATTTGGCAAGGCTAGATTTAGTGGCGGCACCTAAGACTGCGTATTTCGAACTCAATGAAAGCCGGCGTATGCGTAGCAAGGAACTACATTACCTTGACCACCCGGCTATGGGCATCATCGTAAAGATCACACCGGTAGAGGCCACCCTGGAATTGGTAACGGCCTGGGCAGACTTAGAAGAATACCGAAAAGCGGACGAGCAAGCGCAATAGGTAACTTGTTTGAGTGTCTGGCAAAACTTGCAACGGGCTTTTAACTCTTTCTCTGTCTATCTCTTGCTAACTTTTTACTTTTTCTAAGAGGGTAAAGCGTATATTGAGGGCAGGTTCCGACCATAACCTTGTATGTCCATACCGCAACCAAATAGCAATTTATCAGGGCAATTCAAGCCTAAGTAGTCAGCTTTGATTTCGACGTGAGCAATACTTTTGTCTGCTAAGACAGCAATAGCCACTTTGCCAGCCCCCGCCTCTAGTGCCCATTTTTTAGCATTGGCCAACGTAATACCCTCACCCAAAAAATCGTCAATCAGCAGAACACTTCTATTTTGCAGTGGCGGATGCTCAGCGCCTCGCCAAATTAAGTCCCCGCCTTGCTCAGCGTCTGGGTTGCGACTGACGTTCACATAGCCTTGCTGTAGGGGAAACACCATGCGCTGCATAAGCTGACCCGTTAGATACAAACCGCCTTGCATAATACTCAATATGATTGGATTTTGATCTTGTAGCGCAACCGTAATTGCCACGGCCATACGATCAATGGCCGCTGCCACCTGTTCCTTGTTATAAACGATATCCGCCTTTGCGAGGGCGTGGCCCACGCCTTGAGGCATACCTGCAACGATTTCGATATCTGCAAGCCCATTCATAAACTGGGTTCGTTTTGCATCTGTAAATGCACAGTCTGAGTGGGGAATGCGATCTCAGCACCCTGCTCATCTACTATGGCAGCAATTTTTAGCAACACATCTTCTTTGACCCGATGGTAAGTCTGCCAGTCAGTGGTTTCTGTAAAGGTGTAAACAAAAAACTCCACCGCCGAGGGACCAAAACTTACTAAGTTCACCATCAATATCTGACGGTGATCGATATCCGCGTGCTCTTCCAACATTTTTTTAATGTTTGCGACGATAACGGGTAACCGGTTTACGTCTTCGTAACGCAGACCAATAGTCTCGTAAATGCGGCGATTCAACATGCGCGAAGGATTTTCAACCGCTAACGAGGTGAAGATCGAGTTAGGCAAGTAAAGGGGCCGCTTGTCGAAGGTTCTAATACGGGTCAAACGCCAACCTATGTCTTCGACTGTGCCTTCAATATCGCGATCTGGTGAGCGAATCCAATCACCCACAGAAAATGGACGATCTAGGAAGATCATCAAGGCGCCAAAGAAGTTGGCCAAGATGTCGCGGGCCGCAAAGCCAATGGCAATGCCACCAATACCACCGAATGCAAGAACCCCTGAAATTGAAAAACCAAAGGCCTGTAAAACCAGCAAGACGCCAGTGATAACAATAGACGCTCGGAGCAACTTGGCCACCGCGGTAGCAGTTGTGGGATCGACCTTGGCGCGGTGTTTACCCTGAATAAGGTTGGTCTCTATGGCGCTGATAAATCTCAGCGCAAACCAAATAATTAACCAGACCACGGCAACGTCGCGAATTTGACCTACGTAGTCGAAAATTTCTGCCTGAGCGCCGCCCCCAACGATTTCTGCAGCAAAGGATATACCCAAGATCCAAATTCCAAGCCCCAATGGCCGTCGCCCGGCATGCACCAGCGCATCATCCCAATGGTTCGATGTGGCTGTAGCGCGCCGTTCAGCACCATCCAAAAACACCTTAGCGATAAAACGGACCACGGCGGTAATAAACAGAATTAGAAAAACCTCGCTCACCCAACCATATGTGGTGAACATCGAAATCAGATCATCCATAGTTTGCCAAGTTCCATACAAGTTCCCTGTCTGCGCCGTAGCGAGTTACATCAATTAAGAGGCGCACTTTATCACGGTTATTACGTCTTGTTTGCCGGCACGACATTGGATTCAAAGTCGGCATCTATATTTAAACAGTGCTGTACATAAACTCAGTGTACTGTATATACTGTAAGCACTGTATATTTGAACAGGAACACAGACAATGAAATCTACCTTGGAATTAACCGGCATTTTAACCGCTCGGCAGGCACAAATTTTGGAGCTGATTCGACAATATATCGGCGAGACCGGTTACCCACCCACCCGAGCAGAAATTGCTAAAGAATTGGGTTTCAAATCCGCAAATGCCGCGGAAGAGCACCTCAAAGCGCTGGCACGCAAAGGAGCCATTGAAATGATTCCCGGCACCTCAAGGGGCATTCGCATTCCTGAGCTCACCGATCAAGGGTTACCCATTGTGGGTCGTGTTGCAGCTGGCGACCCAATTCTGGCCGAAGAAAATATTGAAGATAGAATAGATTTGCCGGCTGGGTTCTTCCAACCCCGGGCAGATTATCTATTGCGTGTTCGCGGCGACAGTATGATTGATGCGGGCATTTTAGACGGCGATCTGCTGGCAGTACACAAAACACAGCAAGCCACCAACGGACAAATCGTTGTTGCTCGTATAGACCAAGAGGTTACTGTGAAACGCTTTCAGCGCACTAAGAAACGCAACCAAATTCTGTTGCTACCAGAGAATGAGGCTTACAGCCCTATAGAAGTAGATTTAGCAAATCAGGCATTTGCCATTGAAGGTTTGTCTGTTGGGGTCATCCGACAACAGATTTAGTAGCTAATTCGTCTCCTGCGAGGTGATTGGGCACCCAACATGCCCAGTCACCTTTTTTATGCCCCCTTTTACACCTCGGCTGCCTTTAGGCGCAGGACTGGATCCTAATTTAGACCTAAACTTAAATCTAGAACTAGAGCCAAGTTCAAACCCCACCCTAAAACTAAGTTGATCTGTCGCTGGGGCGTTGAGTCTCTAACTCTAAATCTGTCTCTAAAGAGACTAACCCATTAGTTAGTCTTCAGCCTCGTCTGCTTTCGCTGCTTTCTTTTTAGCTGGCTTCTTAGTGGTTTTCTTCGCAGCAGCCTTCTTTTTCTTAGTTGCAGGCTCGCCCTCTTCTATCCACTTAGGCTCAATATAGAAGGCTCTCCAACCGGATGCCTTACCCTCAATCTCCGACTGCACATATTGCTCTTTTGTCTTACGGCTATAGCGAATGATGGCTGGATTACCTTTTGGGTCGAACTCAGGGGCGTCCAATAAGTAGCGAAACTTAGGGTCTAACTCATTTGCGTGAGGCTTAATCTCAATAACCTTGGGCGCGCGGGTTTCGCGATTTTTCGGAAACTGACTGGCCGCAAGAAAAATTCCCGAAGCACCGTCTCTGAGCAGGTAATGGTCCTCAACCTTCTCGCACTGTAATTCGGGCATAGGTACTGGGTCTGCTTTTGGTGGCGCAGGCTCTCCACTGCGCAAAAGCTTGCGAGTATTTTTACATTCCACACAGCCAAAATACTTACCGAACCGGCCAGATTTCAGCTGCATTTCCTTGCCGCATTTATCGCATTCCAATAGCGGTCCGTCGTAGCCCTTAATTTTGAAAGTGCCCATTTCTATAGCGAAGTTGTCACAGTCAGGGTTGTTGCTACACACGTGCATCTTGCGGGTTTCATCTACAAGGTGGCTGAGCATGGCGCTGTTACATTTGTCACACTTGCGTAGTCTACGCAGAAGTTTTGACTCGCCCTCTTCATCCTTATCAACATCTACTGCCTCTTCGCCGGGAATCAGGTTGACAGTTTTAGTACAGCGCTCTTTCGGCTTCAGGCCATAACCTGAGCAGCCCAAAAAGACGCCAGTAGACCCATTACGGATCTGCATGTGCCGCTCACATGTAGGACACTCAATGTCCGTATCGGTAGGCGTATTGGCGCGCATACCGTTGTCTGGGTCCTGAGCACCCACCAACTTTTGGCTAAAATCGCCATAAAACTCGTCGAGCACTTGGTCCCATTGCGCCTGGCCTTTCGCCACTTTATCCAGCTCTTCCTCCATGTTGGCAGTGAAGCTGTAGTCCATTAAGTTTTCAAAATTTTCCATCAGACGATCTGTCACCAACTCGCCAATCTTCTCAGCGTAAAAGCGTCGATTGGTCAGGGTCGCGTAGCCACGATCTTGAATGGTAGAAATAATGCTGGCATAGGTAGAAGGCCTACCAATGCCCTGCTTCTCTAATTCTTTAACCAAGCTCGCTTCACCAAACCGCGGTGTGGGCTTTGTGAAGTGCTGAATGGCCTCTGAGTCTTTATGCCCTAGTACCTCGCCCTCATACAGGTCAGGTAGCGTAGAGTCCTCGTCCTTGCGCGACATTGGCGCCATAACTTTGGTATAGCCATCGAACTGCAAAATCCGTCCACGCACGGACAACTCGAATTCACCCGCGGCGACTTTAATGTTTGTACTCAAATAACGGGCTTCGGTCATTTGGCAGGCGATGAATTGGTTGCGAATCAATTCATATAAGCGCACAGCATCCGCGTCTACACCACCTATGTGTTCTGGTTTAGTACCGACATTTGACGGGCGAACCGCTTCGTGAGCGTCCTGAGCGTCACCTTTACTGGAGTACTTTTTAGGTTCCTCAGGTAAATAGTCAGCGCCAAAATTCTTATTGATATACTCGCGCGCGCTTTCTACTGCGTCCGCGCTCAAGTTAGTTGAGTCAGTTCGCATATAAGTAATATAACCTGCCTCATAAAGGCGTTGGGCCATGGTCATGGTTTTCTTTACTGAGAAGCCCATGCGGGTGCTAGCGGCCTGCTGCAAAGTAGAGGTAATGAACGGCGCGTTGGGCTTGGTGCGCGTTGGGCGATCATCACGCTTGCTGACCACAAAGGTCTGCGCAGACATAAGCTCAAGGGCTGCATGGGTTGTAGCCCCATCAGAGGGCCTAAAATTTTCACCATTTTGCTTGGTCACTTCAAAGCGCAAAGCCTCTTCAGACCCTTGGCGAGTTAAATCTGCAAACAGGTCCCAGTATTCTTCGGGTATAAAGGCGCGTATTTCGCGCTCACGCTCAACAATTAAACGCACCGCCACACTCTGCACGCGGCCCGCAGATAAACCACGCGCTACTTTTGACCAAAGCAGTGGCGACAATTCAAAACCCACTACCCGATCTAAAAACCGACGTGCTTGCTGAGCATGCACTCGGTCCATGTCTATATCACCGGGGTCAACAAAGGCGGCTTGAATGGCTTTGCGGGTAATTTCGTTAAAGACAACACGGCGATAGCGGCTCTCATCGCCGCCAATGGCTTCACGCAAGTGCCAAGCGATTGCCTCACCCTCGCGGTCCATATCAGTGGCTAGATAAACTTCAGGGGCGTTTTCAGCCAGCTTTCGCAGCTCTTCAACGACTTTTTCTTTGCCGGGCAGTATTTCGTACTCAGCAGACCATTCTTTGTCTGGGTTAACACCCATACGACGCACCAGCTGTTCACGCGAGCGCTTCTTTTTATACGCCGCCTTTTTCTCGGGGCTCAATGCTTTAGTTTTTTGCGCCTCTTTGGCCCTTGCTTTGGGATCAACGGCTTTGGCGCCCACGGGTAGGTCACGAATATGCCCCACACTGGATTTGACAATAAAGTCCTTGCCCAGATAACGATTAATCGTTTTTGCTTTAGCTGGGGATTCGACGATTACAAGAGATCTTGCCATATACTTCCAGATATAAGTTGGAGTTGCCTACTTTCCAAAAAGTTCAAAAGACGTACTCAAAAGTACGTCGCCCGGGCAACCTAAAGGTGAAAAAATATGCTCACAAAATAAGAGTGAACATTATTCGATTTGCGACCGCCGAGATGCGGAAAGTGCGAGTTATAGGCCCAGCCCAGCCCTACTGTCAAGAATTCTCATCTAATAAAATGCAAATGTGCTTTTACCAAGTCCTCCATTAACAACAAAATTACCGTAAAAATTAATCCTCAACCCACGAATGTGATTTGATGCTTTCGATGATTTTGCTTAGCGTCATATGAACAACATTCAACGGCTCAACGGACGCACCTATAGCAACATCCCCTGCCTGTTCTTTACTAGAGCGCTCCAGCCAAAAAACGCCTACACACCGGCCGTCTATTGCAATACCCAGCACATCAGCGGGCAATTCAAGTAGCGCTACCCGAATAGATTCAAGCAAGTGTCCCTGCTGCTGCCAAATAGCCGTATTCTTTGCAAGACTGCCGGCAGCGCTAGAGATTGTAACCGCGTCAGCCGCCAGCCCCCAACCCTCCATCACGGTCGCAGTTGGTACCGTAGGCACTGCTGGCAGACGCTGCAACGTAATTGGCGGTAAGTAGTTTAAGGTATGGCCCAAGGGTAACTGGTAGCGCATGCACTCCGTCTTGGTACTACGCTCTTGACCACCGGCGGTCACTCTTTCATCTGCGCTAGGGTCTAACTTCAATAAAGCATCCAATTGGATTGTAAAACCCAGCTGGC
Organism: uncultured Gammaproteobacteria bacterium; assembly: GCA_913043815.1. Classification (GTDB taxonomy): domain Bacteria; phylum Pseudomonadota; class Gammaproteobacteria; order Pseudomonadales; family Azotimanducaceae; genus UBA4421. The sequence goes on along the minus strand of CAJWNY010000015.1, from coordinate 13,677 downwards.
GGGCATGCATACGCAACGCCGTTAAGCGCTTATCTTTGGCTGTTGGCATCAAGTAGAACAGGGGGCCAGCCGCCAAAATAAAAACACCGACAATAATAATCCAAGACATATTCGAATCTCACTGTTGTTAGGTCATGCCAACGACGGTATGGTCTGGCAAACCCGCAAGGAGATTGCAATGTCAGATTATCAAACCATCGTACTAGCGATCGATCTTACAGAAGAATCGATTCAGGTTGCGCAGCGCGCATTAGATCTAGCTGGTGAACGAAGTCAGATCCATCTAGTGCATGTGATTGAGCCACTCAGTCTAGCCTATGGTGGCGACGTTCCAATGGATATGTCTTCCGTGCAGGAACAGATCCAAGAGCAAGCCAAATCGCATTTAAGCGAATTTGCGAACCAACTGTCCGTACCCAAAGACAATCAGCACCTCATATTCGGGAGGCCTGAGAGCGAAATTCATCGGGTCGCCGAGGAATGTGGCGCAGACCTCATTGTAGTGGGCAGCCACGGGCGTCACGGACTTGCATTGCTGCTTGGCTCTACAGCCAACAGCGTGCTCCATGGCTCCCCCTGCGACGTACTTGCAGTTAGAGTTAGAGAACCTGAGCCGCAAGACTAGGGTAAAATTCCTTGCACAGATTATTAGTGTGTATGGATGTTAACTCCGGTATTTTTTCGCGCGCAGACTTCACATGTAACGCTGGCTATAAAACACCATGAAGTACAAAAAGATAAGGCGTTTGGTCGCCATAAAGATTGGCGCAGCCTGCTTGCTAATGCCATTCGCCTTAACAGCCGCACAAGCCAGCTTATTTGAGCAGCGCGCCACCTACCAGTCGGCGGTAGCAAATTACGCAGCGGGTAAAACCACCCAAGCCAACAAAAAAGCCGAGCGCTTAGTGGATTATCCGCTTTACCCTTATTTGCAATATCACAAGCTGCGAGTTCGCCTAAACCATGCGAGTGGTCATGAGATGCAGCAGTTCATGATAGATCACGCCGAACTGCCAGTAGGCCCGCTAATCTTCAACCGCTGGCTGAAAAAACAAGCTTCAAAACGCCGGTGGAAAACCTTTCTCAAATATTACTCAGGGTCTGAAAATACTGAGCTACAGTGCTATTACTTACGCGCCCTATACGCTACTGGACGCAAAACCCAAGCACTGGATCAAACCACAGCATTATGGGTTTCACCAATCTCCCAACCAAAAGCCTGTGACCCACTGTTTGCAACCTGGCGAACCACCTCCAGATTTAACGAAGATGTTGCTTGGCAGCGCCTGCACGCTGCGATCCAAAGTAATCAACGCACCCTCGCCCGTTATTTACTGCGCTTCTTCTCAGGTCAACGTAAGCGCGCGGCTGACGCTTACTATTCGGTCCATACCCAACCGATTAAAGTCACACGTTATGCAAGTTTTGCCGAAGAAAACGAGAAATATCGCCAAGTTATCCAGCACGGGCTGATTAAGTTGAGCAAAAAGCAGCCGGAAAAAGCAGCCCTTGCGTGGGAAAAATATAACAGCACCCATAGTTTCAGCGCATCCGCTAAAGCCAGTGTTGAAGAAAAAATTTTGGTTGGTCTTGCCATGGCTGACAAATTTCCAGCAGAACAAAATAGAACGTTGATCGAATCGCCCTACGCTATCGATGGTCTTGCAGAAGCGGCGCTAAAGAATGTGCGCTGGGGGGAGTTAAGTTATTGGATTAGCCGCTTGGATGAATCCGAGAGAAGCAAGCTGCGCTGGCAATATTGGTTGGCCAGGTCACTTGATATGACCTTTGCCGAAAACGCCATTGAGGTTCAGCAAAGTAAAGACATTTTTCTAAAGCTTGCCCAAGAGCGACAATATTACGGTTTTCTCGCTGCGCAAAAAATTGGCCAGCCTGGCAAACTTAATGCCCGGGAACCTTTAGATACCGCAGCAGCGGTATTAAATAATTTAGCAATGCGCAGTGATGTGATGCGCGCGGTTGAGCTCTTTGCGGTAGGTGACGATTTAAACGGTCGCCGCGAATGGTACCAAGCGAAAAAAACCATGACGCCCGCCGAGTTACAGCAACTGGCGCACTTAGCGTTAAACATGGGCCGCTTGTTTTTGGCTATCCAAACAGCCAATTCCGCAGAAGCGTTCGATGATTTGGCGCTTAGATTCCCATTGGCCTTCTCGCCTTTATTTGATGAGGCGAGTCATAAAAACAATACGCAATCTAGCCTCCTTAGAGCAATTGCTAGGCAAGAATCTGCGTTTCAGCCAAGCGTAGTTTCTAGCGCTGGGGCCCAAGGGTTAATGCAACTTATGCCAGCCACAGCAAATCTTGCCGCACGCCGTGCACGGCTGCCCAGAGTTGCGCCGAGCGACCTTAAGACACCAGCAAAGAATATTCCACTTGGCAGCTATCACTTAACCTGGCTGATCCAGCGTTATGACGGTCAGCGCCCCTTAGCCATAGCGGCCTATAATGCAGGGGAACATAGGATCGATAGATGGATAAAAGGAAAAGAAGGTGTTCCGATTGATATCTGGATTGAATCTATTCCCTTTAAAGAGACGCGCAACTACGTAAAGAACGTACTCGCCTTCAACGTGGTTTATGCGCACCTGCTGGGCAATCCAGTGGACGTTCTGCAAGATGCAGAAAAATTTGTTAGACCGCGATAAGCGGCCTAACTCAAAGCACCGCGCGTTAGTAAATGCCTAACAAATATGATTGATATATGCGTTAACTTCCACAATCGTCAGTTACAAGCAGACCCCAAGGGAGTACTTACGCGCGCCGAGACATGCGGTATCGAGGGAATGGTACTGTGCGCTACAGATTTGGCAATGGTGGCAGACAATATTGCACTGTGCACAGACCCCATCGCTGGCAAAAACCTCCAATATCAGACCACCGCAGGGGTGCACCCCCACAATGCCAGTACCTGGCATTCCAGCAGCCAGGTACAACTGATGGAATTCGCCAGCAACCCTTACGTTTGCGCAATTGGCGAATGCGGCTTGGATTTTAATCGCAATTTTTCCACTCAAGAGGCGCAAATTTTTGCCTTTCAAGAACAGATAGAAGTGGCAATTGAGGTTAACAAGCCGCTATTTGTCCACGACCGTGAAAGCCAAGGCCAAGTTCTGAAACTCCTCACGCCCAGCAACCTGCCACCCACGGTAATTCACTGCTTTACCGGCAGCGAGGAGGAGCTGAAAGGTTATCTAGAAGCTGGATTTTATATTGGCATCACGGGTTGGATTTGCGACCAAAAACGTGGCGAGGATTTACGCGCACTGGTTAAGCAAATACCCTTAGACAAATTGCTGGTAGAAACCGACGCACCCTTTTTACGACCGCAAAACGCACCCTTAGATTTTGCCCGCACACATGGCATCGCCGCTAAGTGGAAAAAACGCAACGAACCGGCGTTATTAGGTTGGGTGATCGAAGAGATAGCCAAACAGCGACAAGAGAGTGTTGAACAAATTACACAGGCCAGTAGTTGCAATGCAAAGCTATTGTTTGGTTTTACCTAAGACCAGCAATAGGTTCAACTGATGCCAACTTTGTCTCGCTCAGCTTAAATCCGCCCAGCTCTGACTAATTCTAAATATCTCTGAACGACTCTGAATATCTCTGAATAACTTAGGGCTACCGCTTAAAGTTATTGGCAATTATGATGCAGCCAGGTTTGTAGCGTTTGCGCATCAATAGGCGCACCGAGTTCTGCATCGCCTACTTTCAAAACCGGTATTCTTACGCCGTATGCTTCAACCAACGCATCATTCAAGGCTATGTCTACCGTGTTCAGCGTTATGCCCTGCATCGCCGGCATAGCAAACAGCATATCCAGTACCTCTTCACACAATGCACAATGTTCAGTCATATAAAGGGTTAGGCTAGCCATAGGTATTGTTAACGCGCTGTTCTTGACCGCTGATGGTGCCACGGTCAATGCCTAAGAACCAGTTTCAACACAGCCATGACTGCAGCGGCATTCTTGACACTTAGTCAGGTGTCATTGAATGGCGGGCAAGGTAATATCTTTAAATGTATTACGCGCTCCGACTGACAGACAACCACGACCAAAATTCGTACCCCCTGCCACTACATGGTGAGGCGGCGTGGCAGCCTGTAGCAGAAACTCACAGCGCTACCCAGAATCGATGGCGGGCAACAATACCACTACCCGCTACCCCAAGTGGCCACATTCTTGTGCCTAGTTTTTCCATGCTCGGGGGCAATTATCAATATCAAGTAGCGCTCGTGGAGTGTAAAACCGGGCAAGCGAATCGACTTAACCCACTATTAACTGCTACAGAACACTTGGCCCAATGGCCGCAAAAATGTTCGGACCTTAGTGCTGTGAGCGCACAAATAGATTGCTGGCATACTGAAGACAACCTTACTGACACTCAGTTAGAGATCACAATTGAGTGTAAGCAGCCGCCCAAGAACTACCTTTTAGTCATAAGTATTCGCCAGATCTCTCTTTCCACCGAGTTCACAAACCCTACAAGCTTGGCCCTAGCCCAACCCGAGGCGCTGAGCCAAATGACCGCAGCACCCAAGCTGCGCAATAGAATATGTTCGCCGACCTCGCTGGCAATGGTGCATGCATCGCTGACCGGCAACATGGCCTTCACGGAAATCGTTGAAGGATGCTATGACCCTGCCACCAAAGCCTACGGTAAATGGCCATTGGCGATTTACTGGGCCAATCAACTGAGCTTAGTGGGTGCTGTAGAAGCGCTTGAGTCTTGGGAGGCGGTCACCCAAGCGCTGGCCGAGCAATGCTTAATTGTGTGCAGCATACGTTTTGCAAAAAACAGTCTTTCAGGCGCACCTCTTGAAACGTCTGCGGGTCACTTGGTTGTACTCTACGGCATTGATGCATCCGACCAAGCGCAGCCCTATGTGCTGGTCATGGATCCAGCGGGGGAAACACCGGAAGCGGTTCAACGCCGCTACAAATTGTCAGAGTTTTCCAGTGCATGGTTAGATCATCGTGGCGGGGCTTACATAGTGAACCACCCAACCGGAACAAATTAATCTGGCTTTTACTAGGCCGAATTATTTTCGCAAAAATTTTGCCAACCATTTGTCAAAAAGGGACCATACCCTCTAAACTTTGACCCTCGTCAGATCTGACACTCGGTAACTTAGTTCATTGATGCAGCAATTTATTCGACATCTACTACTGACACTGGGATTCACCCTGCTCACACTGGGGATTCTGGCATGGCAAACCATTAATTTTGATTTAAGCGGGCTGTGGTCGTTCACGGTCAATGGTTCCATTCACCCCATTATCCCAACAGCTTTGGGCCTTGGCATTATTCCTTCCACCCTTTGGGAGATTTTGCTGCATCAATTTAAGGACCAGCATGGAGGTTGATAGTGATGTATTTCTCCGACGAGTATTGGCCAAGGACGAGTTAGAAGTGGTACGGCTAATGCGTGACAGCGAAGCGCTGCACCAGCCCTGGATACAGTCCCCCTCTTCATCCTTGCTGTTCCGACTTTATATGCAGCGAATTCGCCAAGAGGATTTTGAAGGATTTGCCATTTGTCGCCGCAGTGATGAAAATATTGTCGGCCTGATCAATGTAAACCACATTGTCCGCGGCACCTTCCAAAGTGCCTCACTAGGTTACTATGTAGGCGCATGCTATGAGGGCCACGGGTATATGCGCCAGGGTTTACTACAGCTCATTAAGTTTGCTTTTTCCACAATGGGCTTGCACCGCTTGGAGGCGAATATCCAACCAGACAACACACGCTCTCAGGCACTCGTTGATGCCTGTGGGTTTAACTTCGAAGGCCTGTCAAAGGGCTTTTTATTCATTAATGGCAGTTGGCGCGACCATGAGCGATGGTGCATTGTAGACATTCGCAGCTCACTAAAACCCTAAATTCTATGCAAAATAATAATCTCAATGTCGTTGTGCTTGCAGGCGGATATTCCGCCGAGGCTGATGTGTCCCGACAATCTGCGGCCCAAGTAAAATTGGCGCTGATGAACACCGGCTTTCAGGTCTCAGTGGTAGAGCTAGATAGGAATTGCCCATCTGAGCTAATCAAAATACAACCAGACGTAGTTTTCCCCGCCCTCCACGGGCCGCCAGGGGAAGACGGCACGGTGCAGGGTTTACTAGAAATGCTGGAGCTATGCTATGTGGGCAGCGATGTGCGCGGCAGCGCCATGGCAATGGATAAGGCAGTGGCCAAAAGTATATTTAAACGCCACGGATTACCCATTATTGATGACTACATTGTAAAGCCCAGTGCAGACCTAGCAGCTACTGCCACAGACATTGAGCGTCTACTAGGCCCCCGAGTGGCCATCAAGCCGCTTAATCAGGGTTCGGCCTTGGGCGTGCAACTGCTGCCCAACGGCGGCGACATAGCCGCAGCCTTGGCACAATGCCTTGCTTTTGGGCGCTGTCTAGTGGAACCGTTTGTACTTGGCCGCGAAGTCACCGTCGGTGTGCTAGAAACCCTCGAGGGCTCCAAAGCCCATCCGGTCATTGAAATATGTACCGCAGAAAATGAATGGTACGACTACCACAACCGGTACACGCCCGGACAAAGCAGCCATGTCATGCCGGCAGAAGTGTCTGAAGAACTCGCTGAGCAGCTGCGCAGTACCGCACTTTCAGCACATAAAGCATTGGGGCTGAGAGACCTCTCAAGATCAGACTTTATACTCACCGATACCGATCAAATAGTACTGCTGGAAGTTAATGCCCTACCCGGTATGACGCCTGTGAGTTTGTACCCAGAGGGTGCTGCTGCAATAGGCTATGAGTTTGATGCGCTGATTGAGCATCTTGTGCTCAGGGCCTTTCGGCGGGGACAAACTAAAAGGTAAGGTTGCTCAGGACTATTTGAGTAACGCCTGACTTATCGGATCTTTGCACGGCATTGCGCAATCAGAGAACCAGCTTAACTACGTTAACCGACGCTTGGCTAGGCATTTAACCGAGCCTCAATGCAACCTGCGGACGCTTGGCTCGGTATTGCACCAAGCCCCAGAATAGGCGCTGCTTTCAACTACCCATCCGTGCCCGCACTTCCTAACTAGCTACAGATCGTATCCGCGCTCGTTATGAGCGACCAAATCTAGCCCCTCTTGCTCATCCTCTTCGCTCACTCTGTTGCCGACAAGCGCATCGGTCAGCTTAAGAATTCCGTAGGTTACAACCGCTGTGTAAACAATCGCAGCAACAATACCAATTAACTGGACCTGCACCTGAGCGCCAATGCTAATTTCTTCTTGGCCGCCAAATACACCTAATGCATTGCTGGCAAAAACACCGGTTAGCAAAGTACCCAAAATACCGCCCACACCGTGAACTGGGAACACGTCTAAAGAGTCATCAATTTTCAGCGTACGCTTGATATAACCTGTGGCGTAGAAACATACAAAACCAGCACTTAGACCAATGATCAACGCGCCGCCCGGTCCCACAAAGCCAGAGGCTGGGGTAATGGTACCCAGACCTGCAACCATGCCTGTAACTGCACCCAATGCTGAGGCTTTGCCGTATTTCATTTTTTCTAATAGCATCCAAGTCAATGCACCCATTGCCGCTGAAGTATGCGTAGCGAGCATTGCCATACCGGCGTCGCCATTCGCGCCAAGCGCACTGCCACCGTTAAAGCCAAACCACCCGACCCAGAGCAAACCCGCGCCGGTTATGGTTAAAGTCATGTTGTGAGGCGGCATTGCCTGGGTTGGAAAACCTCTGCGATTGCCCAAAACCATAGCGGCAACCAGCGCTGCTACACCTGCGGTAACGTGCACAACAATGCCGCCTGCAAAGTCCATAACCCCTAGGTCAGACAACCAGCCGCCGCCCCACACCCAGTGACAAATGGGTGCATAAACAAGGATCAACCAAGCAGCACAGAATAGGACAACAGCTGAAAAACGCATGCGCTCAGCGAAGCCACCTACGATCAATGCAGGTGTTATCACGGCAAACGTCATTTGAAAAAGCGCAAACACGCTCTCTGGAATAGTGCCTGACGGGGTTTCTTGGCCAATAGCGGCAAGCATGAAGTTAGATGTACCGCCTATAAAAGCGTTCATAGAACCGCCGTCACCGAAGGCTAGGGAATACCCAATGACAATCCATAGGACCGACATCAAACAGGTGATGGTAAAACACTGCATCAAAACGCTGAGCACGTTTTTGGTACGGACCAAACCAGCATAAAAAAGCGATAGGCCAGGAATGGTCATCATCAGAACAAGTGCTGTTGCGGTCATAATCCACGCAGTGTCCGCACCCTCAATACCATCTGCATAGGCAGGTATACTAAGAATGAGTCCAGCCAGTAAAGCAAAAATTTTCATTTGTCATCCCCATCAAGATTTATCAAGGGAAGTATTTAATAGAAAGGACAATAAAAACGCCACATAATCGTGCGCTTTTAGGGCATTCTTTTAACTACTTTGGATTGTCTGTTCCTGTCACCAATTTTTGCACCAAATTAGGGCCTTCATAAATAAATGATGAGTATATTTGTAACACTTTCGCCCCAGCAGCCAGCATAGCCACAGCATTATCCGGAGTGGATATTCCGCCGACGCCGACGATAGGCATATTTGCGGGCAATTTTGCCCGAAACTTCCTCACCACGTCTGCACTCTTTTGTGTCAACGGCGCACCGCTAAGACCACCCGCTTCATCTGCATGTACATGACCCTGAACCGCACGGCGCTCCAAGGTGGTATTGGTTGCAATAAGCCCTTCTAACTCCGACGCGGCCAACTGAGTAGCAATACTGTCAATGTCTTCGTCATCAAGATCTGGTGCCACCTTTAGCAAAACCGGGACCACTGAGCGCCCGTTGGCCAAGCGTTGCTGAGCCTCTTTCACTCGACCAAGTAACTCAGCGAGTGCCCCACCATGCTGCAGCTGGCGCAGACCCGGCGTGTTAGGAGAAGAAAGGTTAAGCGTGAAATAGTCCGCCAAGGCATAAAGGCGCGTCATACCGATCAAATAATCATCTGTGGCGCATTCTAGTGGCGTATCCTTGTTCTTACCCAAATTAACCCCAAGGAGCGTACTGCTTAAGCGTCCACTCTGCCGGACTCGTTCAAGACGCCCGGCCATTGCATCCACGCCCTGGTTGTTGAAACCCATACGATTAATCAGCGCACTGTGCTCTTTTAGCCTGAACAGCCTTGGCTTTGGGTTGCCCGGTTGCGGCCTTGGGGTAACGGTGCCCACTTCAACAAAGCCAAAGCCTACTTTGGCGAGTCCAAGTACAGCCTGGGCATCCTTATCCAAACCTGCAGCCAGACCGATGGGGTTGGCAAGCTCACGCCCCAAAAAAGCGACTTTTTTACCCTCTAGAGGGCGTACCGGCCCAGGTAGCTGACCCATGGCATTCAGGCCATTAATGGCGGCATTGTGGGACAACTCAGGTGGCAAGTTGATGAGAATATTTTGTGCTAATTTCAACATAACCCTAGTGTAACGTTTCCAACCCAGCTGGCCCAACGCATTAGCGGCATCTGAGCACAAAAATTTATCCCCTGGTCTTCGCCAAACCCTAAAACACTGAACACCGACCTGCCAAAATTAGAAATCGTTGCACCTGTAATCTCTCGTGATAATTTTCCTAGCCAAAAAGGCGTTTCTATCTGGACCTACACTCTCGGGCCGCTACAATGGGCTTTCAGAAGTTATTAGGTCCAATATGAATACCGCAGACAGCCAGTCACCATTTGCCGCCATTAACCAAGCACGCAGTTATTTAGCAAGCAAAGTCATTGGCCAAGAGGGCTTAATTGACCGCCTGATCATGGCCCTTTTATGTGGCGGACACTTGTTGGTTGAAGGCGCACCAGGATTGGCCAAGACCCGTATTATTAAAGAGTTGGCGGGTATCATTGAGGGCAACTTCCAGCGCATTCAGTTTACGCCAGACCTTTTGCCCAGCGACGTTACTGGCACCGAAATTTATAGACCCGAAGATGGCACCTTCAACTTTCAGCCGGGACCCATTTTTCACAACCTCATACTCACCGACGAAATCAACCGCGCACCAGCCAAGGTGCAATCAGCACTATTAGAAGCCATGGGCGAGCGCCAGGTCAGTTTTGGCCGCGAGACCTTTGCGCTACCAGAGCTATTTATGGTTATGGCAACCCAGAACCCAATTGAACAGGAAGGCACCTACCCGCTGCCCGAAGCTCAACTAGACCGTTTCCTGCTGCATGTACTGGTTGATTACCCAGATAGAGAAGCTGAAACAAAAATCCTCCAGTTGGTACGCAACGAAAACGCCCAGATTTCTGCGCCAGCACAAACGCTGATCACCCAACATAATATTTTTAGCGCGCGGCAAGAGATGCTTGCACTGCATATGGCAGAGCCAGTAGAGAAATATATTGTTGAACTGATTTTAGCCACGCGTAATCCTCCGGAGAGAATCAAGCCTTGGTTAGAGTTTGGGGCAAGCCCTCGAGGCACAATTGGCCTAGACATGTGCGCTCGAGCCTTAGCTTGGTTAAACGACCGCAACTTTGTAACGCCAGAAGATGTGCAACGCGTTGCCCACGACGTGCTGCGTCACCGTTTAATCTTGTCCTTTGATGCAGACGCGCAAGGTATCACCACAGACCAAGTAATAGATGACCTCATCGCCCTAGTACCTGTGCCATAAAATTAATGTCTAAGAACGCCCAATACCACCCGACAAACGACCCCAGCATTGCAAGCGGCAAAGCGGCCGACGTAATTCCCGGTGCCTACATTTCTCTGCCACAACTCTTGGCTTTACGGCACAAAAGCATACGTGCACATCAGGGCCAATCAGCCAAGGTCATGGGCAGTCAATCCGGCATTAAGCTGTCTAAAACTAAAGGACGCGGCGTAGACTTCGCAGAAGTGCGCGCCTACCAACCCGGTGACAATGTACGCGCCATTGACTGGCGCGTCACCGCACGCAAAAACAAACCACATACCAAACTCTTTCGCGAGGAAAGAGAGCGTCCAGCACTACTCTTTGTCGACCAGAGCCAACACATGTTCTTCGGCTCTAAGCAACGACTTAAGTCTGTGGCTGCGGCAGAACTAGCCGGACGCATCGCTTGGCAAACGTTCGCCGCTGGTGACCGGGTCGGCGGGATTGTTATAAGTAACGACTTGCAAGCTCTCTACCGACCTTTTCGCACCAGCCGAGCAATAGGCAGGTTGCTCGCCCAAGTGGCCGTTGCTAACCAAGCGTTAAAAAGATCACCCAGGCTTGATACGCAAACCAGCAAATTTACTGGCCTAGAGCAGTTAAGAAGACTGACCCAAAGCAACTATAAAATTTTTGTCATCAGCGATTTTAGTGGCGACCTTACGAGTTGGTCAGAGCAAATCAAAAAACTGGCACGCAACAATCAAGTGGTCGCTCTGCACATTCAAGATCCGTTAGATAAAGAGTTACCGCCAGCAGACAATTATGTGATTACCGACGGTAACCAGCGGTTACAGTTTTACTCCGGCAAGGAGAATCTGCGCGCAAAATATTCAGCTGACTTCGCAGAGCGCTGCCAAGTGCTGAAAGACTTATGTCGCCATGAGTCAATGACATATCTCACATTGAGCACCGAAGATCCTAACTGGGATCATTTAAGTTGGGTATAAATGAATAACGACCCATTAGCACTGCTCAGAGATATTCGACTGCCCGTAGAGCCTGATTGGTGGCCACTGGCATTTGGCTGGTGGATTGTCGCTGCCTTAATCTTGGTAGGCTGCATTGTCCTAACGCGATTAATGGCCAGGGCGTACAAGGCGCGCCGTCCCACTCGAGCAGCGAAGCAGTTAATGCAAGACCTCTTCGAGGAACACAGTTTGGGCGGCATTACGGATCTAGAATTCGTTCATCGCAGCAACAGCCTGCTGAAACGACTTTTTGTTGTTGCCTTGCGCATGGACACCCTGGCAAAGGCGTCTAATACCCGTTGGCTGCAAGCCTTAGACACCATCAGCAATAGCAATAACTTTAGCAGCGGTTCTGGACAAATATTAGGATTACAACGGTTCAACCCAAACAGCGCGCCAGATATCCAAGGCCTTAAACGACATTTGACCGAGTTATTAGCCAAAGTGCACCCGACAAAAACCAAGCAGCTTTTTGTGTATAACAGCACCAATCCTGCACTTAATGCCCGCAAACAGATAGAGCCCGCCAATGATTGAGTGGTTATGGCCTTGGGTATTTTGGGCGCTACCTCTACCCCTGCTGGTGAGGTTTCTATTCCCGCAAAGCGAGCGCGTAGAAGCAGCGCTCACCGTGCCAAATTTAGGCGGTTTTTCTAGCGTAACCACTGCCAATTCAGGTGAGCCGGCGCGAAGCCTTTGGAAAATAATTCTCCTCAGCCTTGCATGGACATTTCTTGTTACCGCCGCTGCAAGGCCACAACTTATCGGCGACCCTATGTCACTGCCCGCCTCTGGCAGAGACCTCATGCTGGCGGTAGACATCTCGGGCAGCATGGGCACCGAAGACATGCAGGTCCAAGGCGACTTCGTTGACCGATTGTCTGTGGTTAAAGCAGTCATTGCGAAATTTGTTGAAGCACGTAATGGCGACCGCATAGGGTTGGTTTTATTTGGCACCAATGCCTACCTCCAAGCACCTCTGACCTTTGACTTGAAAAGCGTTAACCGTCTGCTGATCGAAGCACCAGTAGGCATTGCCGGAGGTAAGACCGCCATTGGCGACGCCATAGGTTTGGCGGTAAAACGCCTGCGCAAACGACCTAACGAAGAAAAAGTGCTGATCTTACTTACTGATGGTGCCAACAATGTCGGCGAGGTCGAACCCAAGGTTGCCGCAGAGTTGGCGGCAAGAGATGGCATTAAGATTTACACTGTGGGTGTGGGTGCAGACGAAATGCGTATGCCGGGTATTTTTGGCACCCTAGGCGGCAGAGTAACCAACCCTTCTGCCGACTTAGACGAAGATACCCTTGAGGGCATTGCTGATGTCACTGGGGGCAAATACTTCCGCGCCCGCGACCCTCAAGCGTTAATACAAATCTACGCGATCATTGACGAGTTGGAACCGGTAGAGCAAGAGTCCGAAGTTTACCGACCGGTCCAAGCGCTATTTTTCTGGCCCTTGGGTTTATGCCTTGCGCTGATTACCTTGCTCCTGACAGTAGAACTCATACTGGGACGGGAGACATCACGTGTTTGATGAATTACATTTTTTGCGACCACTGTGCTTATTAGCATTTATCCCCTTGGCAGCGCTGATACATTTTTGGGTCAAAAAAACTCGCGGACGTTCTAAATGGCTGAGCGCAATCAATAGCGAACTTTTGTCTGTACTCATAGAAGACAGCGCGAAATCCTCAGGTACATGGCTTAAAGTCACCCTACTCTTTGCCCTAGCAGCAAGTGTGATCGGCCTTGCTGGCCCCACTTGGGAAAAGCTGCCGCAAAATGTTGAACAAAAAAATGACGCGTTGGTGATCATGTTAGATCTCTCGCTCTCCATGCTTGGAGAAGACATAAAACCCTCGCGAATGGTTAAGGCAAAACAGAAAGTCATTGATATATTGCGACTCCGCAACGAAGGCCTAACCGGACTCATTGCCTACGCTGGCGATGCCCACAGCGTGGTACCGCTGACTGACGATAACGCCACTATAGAAAATCT